>CACZQD010000016.1 GCA_902783215.1 uncultured Erysipelotrichaceae bacterium | reverse complement strand
AGAAAAAAAATTAGAAGAACTAAATGTTGTATTAACTAACGAAAAATCATCTAGTGATGAAAAGAATGAAGCATATAATAAAATAAAGGAAATAAATAGTTCTAAAAGTGAACAAGAAACACTTGAAAAAAAGATCAAAGAAGATTTAAATTTAGATGCATTTGTTAAAATTGACGATAATAAAATTAGTGTGACAGTAGAATCAAAAAAACACGACACCTCTTTAGCAAACAATATTATGAGAACTATTCAATCTAACTATGATGAAAATAAATATATTACTGTAACTTTTCAAAAATAGAAATTTAATAGTTCTTTTCTAGGCATATATTTTCACTTCCTAAGTTATTTTTCATACAATAATATGAAAAAATATAAACCACTCTTTTGGGAAGTGAGGATCTTATGACCAAAAAAATATTAACGAATAGAGAAAAACAAGTATTTGATTTATTAATTAGTAATAAAACTACTAGTGAAATCGCACAAATTTTAAAAATAAGTGAAAAAACTGTTAGAAATCACATTTCAAATGCTATACAAAAACTTGGAGTAAAAGGAAGATCAAGTGCGGTTGTAGAACTATTAAGACTTGGAGAAATTTCGTTATAATAAAGTACATTAATTGTACTTTTTTTCATATAATACATTAGGTGATATAATGCTTAAAAGAATGTCTTTAAAAAAAATATTAGTCTGTAGTTTAGCTATTTTTTCACTATCTATTCTCCATTTTATACCAAATAAAAATCTAAAAACTAAACAAGTTGTTGAATATGTTGATCAAAATAATAAAGCATTCGTTTTTCTAGAAAATAATCGAGAATATCTTACAAGAGTATCTATTGATATAAAAAATACAGAAACAGAGAAAAAAGCTCGTGAATTAATTAATAGCTTGATAAGTGGTAATAGTAAAATCTTTAAAGGAACAATTCCAAAAAAGACAAAAATAAATAGTATTAAATATGAAGGTAATATTATTAAAATTGATTTTTCTAAAGAACTATTAAATGTATCAAAAAAGAAAGAAGAAAAAATGATAGAATCAATTGTATATACTTTAACTAATATAGATGGTGTAGATTATGTAATTATATATATTGATGGAGAAATATTAACTATGTTACCAAAATCAAAAACAAAAATACCAGCTACTTTAGATAGAAGTTTTGGTATTAATAAAGAATACAATATTACGAGTGATAAAAATATAAACCAAACAACTATTTATTATATTGAAAATTTTCATAATCAAGAATATTATGTTCCTGTAACAAAAGTATCAAATGATACAAGAGATAAAATAGAAATAATTGTTGATGAACTAAGTCATACCAATTATAATCATAAATTAATGAGTTATTTAAATAGTAATACTAGATTAGTATCATCATCTCTTGAAAATAATAATTTTAAACTAGTATTTAATGATTACATTTTAAATGATAGTGATAATCAAGAAATATTAAAAGAAGTCATTGATACAATATGTATGTCAATAGAAGATAATTATAATGTAGAAAGTGTATCATTCGTAGTAAATGATCAAGAAATTAAGAAAACTGATTTAAAAAGTCTTGAATAATATATTTTTTTATTGTATAATTATATTGTTTGAGACGTCTCAGTAGCTCAGCTGGATAGAGCATCGCCCTTCTAAGGCGAGTGTCAGGGGTTCGAATCCCTTCTGGGACACCATAAAAAAAATAAAGCTTTGCCTACCAAAGCTTTTTTTATTATCCATATAAGAATTCTCCTGTTCCTTGATTATAGAAACATGTTTTACTTACTTTATCAAATAAACATGGACGATTATTTTTATCAAGAACTGGAATATAATCACGAACTAATATACTAGAATCATATACTTTTAAATAATATAAATTTACCTTACTGAAAGATATTGGATTATTATTATGATTTAATGCAAAAACGTACATGTTTAAATTTGTGTTGATAATATCTCCATTATTTACCTCATATACATTGTTGTTAACTATCAACTTTTGTTGATTAACATTCAATATTGTTTCAGCTTCATATAATGTTTCTTTTTCTGTTTTAATGTTTGAAAAATAATAATTAGAATAACCAATCAAAAATTTACTAACACCATCATAACTATTTAGATAAAAATAAAATCTAGTATTAACATTCCTACATCCTAATAGGGCATGGTCATAGTCAATAGAAGTGTTATTTGATACTTCATTATACATAAATTTTGCAAGAGAAGATTGACCAGATTTGCCTATAATACCTGTATCTATATACTGTGTTCCTGTACTTTCGAGATATTCTAATTTAGTACATTGATCACAACCCATTTTATTCATCTCAGCATACTTTATTTCATCTGCTTTCTCATATAACTCATTTATAGCAGTCTCAACACTCTTATTATCTTTATATCTAACTTGTCCACTATGGAGTATTACGGTTGCTGACACAGTTAATACAAGTGAAATTGATCCACCTATTAAAAATGATATAAAATTACTCTTTAACCATTTACATAACTTTGGGTGTTGGCAACTAAAGTTACTACCTGAATATTTGTTTTCTTTTTTCATAATGAATTCACCCTATTTTTCTATCTCAAATAAATTTTACCATAATATTTTAATAATGTAAATCTCTTTTAGTTACTATTAATAAATCCTTTTAATTAAAGTCAAATCACTTTCATTTGTACTCATCTATATGCCTTTATGATATTATTTTATATAATCAAAAAAGAACCGAACATATCGGTTCCGCATTACCATTTAAATTAATACTTACCCTGTTTTACCAAAACTATTCAGTACTAAAGGTAGTCTGTATTAAGTACTACGGTAATAATAGTACCATTATTTATTATCATTATCTTTTTTTATTTTATACATTTGTTTAGAATTAATTCCCATACCTATTACAAATACAAATGACAATATATATATCCAAAGTACTACAATAATAATATTAGCCATACTTCCATAAAAAATATCATAAAGAGCAAAATATCTAACATATAGTGTAAATATAGTGGTTGCTATTGTCCAACTTATTGTTGTAAATAATGCACCCTTAGAGGTTGTCCTACTTGGAATCAATTCATCTGGTGCAATTGTATATAGAAGTTTAACCATAAAATAAATAATAAACATTGCAAATGGCCATTTCAAAATAAAGAACAACCAATACACGATATTACTTATATAATCAATAGATATTGATTTAAGTAACAAATGAAATAATTGATTGCCAAAAGTTATAAAACCAAGAAGAAATACAAATAATAATATTAACATAATGATCATTAAGAATGCTTTTATTCTTCTTTTTATATAACTATTATTCTCAAAATGATACATTAAATTACTTTCTAGTATTATTGCATGTGTACCATTACTAGCTAAAAAGAAACCAACTATTACAAAAAATAATACGTTACCATCAAAGCCTTTTCCTTGAATATATGGAATAATAACATTAGTTATATTACTTGGTAAACTATTATTAGCTAAATTAATTAAATTAGATACAGAGACATTAAAAAAAGAAGCAACAAATCCTATTAAAGTTAGAATAGGAAAAATAGATAAGACAATAAAAAAAGCTAAATGTCCAGGAAGATGAATCATTTCTGGTTGCATAATAATATCCCATAAACTTTTTGACACTTTTTTTACCCTTTTCATAAATTACTCCTTTATTTTAATTAAATCTTTAGATATTTCTTCTAATGCTTTTCCAATATCTTTTTTAGACTGATATTCATTGTCATGCATTTGATAATAATTCTTGTCTTTCATCTCTTTAACGCGAGCTGAAACAATGTTTACTAAAAGATATTTAGATCCAACTTGATTTAATAACTTATCAATTGAAGGATATATCATATTTATCCCCTCCCTATAATAAGCATATATCAAATAAATTATAAAATCAATTATTTTTTTACAACTTGACAAAACTTTACACTATTTAATAATTCCATATATAACTGGTTGTGTCTCTCTTAACTGATTATCAATAACAAAGCAAGATAATAATTCAGTAATATCAATAGTTTTTTCATTTATATAAAGTCTTAATAGTTCTTCATTAACATTTACATAATCACCAACTTTTTTAGACGAAACAATACCTACTTCATAATCAATAGTATCTTCTTCTGTTTGTTTTCCAGCTCCCAATAAGTTGGCTAAACTACCAAGTTTTTGGCTATCAATTTGATTAATGTAACCACTTCGATCACTCTTAATTGATATAATTTTAGAACTAACACTTAATTTTTCTAAATCTCCGCCTTGATATTCAACAAATTCTTTAAACTTATTATAAGCTAATCCATTATTTAATTGCTTAAATACTAAATCTCTTGCTTCTTCTTCTGTTATTTTATTAATAGGTCCAATAACCATTGTAGCTAATTTAACAACTATTTCTAATAAGTCACTAGGACCATTTCCTTGTAATGTCATTATACTTTCTTTAACTTCTAATGCATTACCAATAGCATATCCTAATGGCTGATCCATATTACTAAGCAAACAAATAACAGCTTTATTATGGCATCTACCTAACTTACAAAGAAGACGCGCTAAAGCTTTAGCATCTTCAATATTTTTCATTAAAGCTCCATTTCCTACTTTAACGTCAATTAATATCACATCTGCATTACATGCTAACTTTTTAGACATAATACTTGAAGCTATTAAAGGAATAATTGATACAGTACTAGTAACATCTCTTAAAGCATAAATCTTTTTATCAGCTTTATCTAAATCTTTATTAGGACTACTAATAACAATTCCTATATCATTTACTTGTTTAAAGAATTCTTCTTCTGTTAAATCAACTTTAAATCCTGGAATACTTTCTAATTTATCAATAGTTCCTCCAGTATATCCTAATCCTCTACCACTCATTTTAGCAATTTTAATACCAAAAGAAGCAAGTAATGGGCATAAAACTAATGTAACTTTATCCCCAATACCACCAGTAGAATGTTTATCAAGTACTAATCCATTAATCATACTAGTATCTAATATATCCCCACTATTTAACATTACATCAGTAAGAAAAGTAGTTTCTTGATCAGTCATACCATTAATTGTAATAGCCATTAGTAAAGCACTCATCTGATAATCCTTTATTTTTCCATCTAAAAAACCATTAACAAAAAATGTTAATTCTTCTTTAGTTAATTCTTTACCTAATCTTTTCTTATCAATTATTTCTAATATATCCATATTATAATCCCTTTTTCTTCTTTATAATTTTAAATTTTTGATTTTCTTTATTTTTATAGTTTTTAATAGAATCACGATATTCTGAATTAGTCATAATATAATTACCATCAATAAATTCTTCATTATTAGATAATTTACGAGTAATTTCATTAATTCTTTCTATTTCATCATTAGTTAATCCATATTTTGATACGTAAATAGGACAAATAGCATATCTTTTATTGTCAATAATTCTTTGCTTATTTAACATATATCCTGAAACCATCTCAATATATTTATATGAATGTCCATTAACAATTTCAATTACTCTATTATTTTTTGCATCCATAACACCTATTACATATTCAAAACCTTCATTTCTCAGAGAATGAATTAAAGATGATTCACCTATTTTTAATTTTTCAAACGGACAAATTTGAAACTGACTAATAGAATACTCATTATCTAAATTAAGCTCTTTTTT
>CACZQD010000015.1 GCA_902783215.1 uncultured Erysipelotrichaceae bacterium | reverse complement strand
TGCTGTACTAAAATATAATGGTTATGATTCGCTTTTTTATAAAACGAATAGTAATTATAAAATGTTTTGTACAAAGTTTCATGTTGCTGATGTTGGATCAAGTTGTACAATTGCTGGTTCGCAATGGTCAAAACCAGTTCAAGCTGGTGTAGCTGCAATTGTAAAAAAATACAATGGAAGCAAGTCACAAAAAAATTATTATTATTCAGAATTAGCAATCAATGAATTCTTATATTATTATGGTGGTAAAGATTCAAAAAATAGAATTAGTACTACTCGTGATGTAAGAAATACAGCAGGCGTAAAACCATTTTATACTGAAGCTGTTAATGCATATAAGAAAGCAAATGCAAAATTTGATTTTAAATTTACAAATTCAAAAATAACATTTAGTGAGTCTGGTAATTATTATGTATCTAATAAACTATCAGTTAAGGATACAAATAATAATTTAACTAGTTATACTGCTACTGTAAGTGGTGCAAAAGGTGCTGAAATATATAAAAAATCTGGCAATAGTTTTTATGTAAGAGTACCTAAATCAAGCGTTAAAGTTGGAGGAAATGTAACTATTAAAGTTACAGCTAAAGGAACTAAATCTTATGCTGTTTCAAAAAACTTTAATTGTGGAAGTAATAAACAGACTTTAACACCAAATACTACTACTACAGAAAAGACTACTAAAAATGTTAGTTTAAGTGGTAAGATTACCAAAAAAGGTAATAAATTAGTTATTTATAAGAGAATAGCTGGTACTAAGACAAATTTAGCTGGTGCTAAGTTAAAACTAGTATCAAGTGATGGAAAGTTTAGTAAAACTTGGACATCTACTACTAGTGGTAAAGAGTTTAAAAATTTAACTGCTGGAACTTATACTTTAACAGAGGTTAGTGCTCCAGAAGGATATACTAAATCTGATAAAAAAGTTACTATAAAAGTAAGTTATAACGATAAAACACAAAGTTTTGTTGTTGAAAATAAACCAGTTGAAAAGAAAAATACAAAGGTTAATGCATTAAAAATTGATGCAGATACTAAAGAAGCTTTAGAAGGAGCTGTCCTTGTTGTTAAAGATTCTAACGGAAAAGAAATAGATAAGTGGACAACTACTAAAGAAACACATGAAGTAAAAAATATTACAGCTACTGGAAAATATACTTTAAGTGAAGTAAGTGCTCCAGAAGGATATGAAAAATCTAATGAAGTAAAATCATTTGAGGTTAAGAAAGATGACCAAACAGTTAGTTTAGAATATTCAAACAAAAAAGTAATAACAAAGGTTGAAATTATTAAAATTGATAGTGAAACAAAACAACCTTTAGCAGGAGCTACTTTAGTTGTTAAAGATTCTAATGGAAAAATAAGACATAGTTTTGTTTCGTCAACTGAAGCTGAAACAATTGAAGGTTTAGAAAAAGGAACATATACTTTAACAGAAACAATTGCACCAAAAGGATATGAATTAACTAATGAAGTAAAAACTTTTGAAGTTAAATATGATGGTAAAGTTGTTAAAGTTGAAATGGAAAATAAACCTGTTACTGTTGTGACTGGTGCTAAAATAAGTAAACAAGATGTAACAAATGGTAAAGAATTACCAGGAGCTCATTTAGTTGTAAAAAATGCAAATGGTGAAGTAGTAAAAGAATGGGTTTCTACAGATACACCATATGAATTTGAATTAGAACCTGGAAAATATACTTTAAGTGAAACAATCGCACCAAAGGGATATCAATTAAAAACTGAAACAGTTGAATTTGAAGTTTTTGAAAATGGAGAATTTACAAATGTTGTAATGTACAACTCTCCTGAAAATATTCCGGATGAACCTGGAAAACCAGATGTACCTACAGAAGTAGAAAAATATCCAGTTAAAATTAGTAAACAAGATATTACATCTAAACAAGAATTACCAGGAGCTACTTTAATTATTAAAGATTCAACTGGTAAGGAAATTTATAGATGGGTATCTACAAATACACCAAAAGAATTTGAATTACCTGCGGGAGATTATACTTTAACAGAAATTCAAGCCCCTTCAGGATATGACTTAAGTTATGAAGTTGTAGAATTTACTGTAAAAGCTGATAAGAGTATTACTACAGAAGCAGTAATGTATAATTCAAAAACTCCACAAACAGCAGATCGAAATATAGTATTCTTAGTATTTACGCTTATTACAGCAGGTATAGGTTCTGTATTTGGATTTAAAAAATTTAAAAAACAATTATAATTAGAAATAACTGCTTAGGCAGTTTTTCTTTAATTTGCAAAAACTTAAAAAAAGTGCTATTATATACAACCAATAAAGGGGGATATTATTATGGAAAGGAATATTATATATCGAGGACAAACTTATCATATATTAGAATCATTAAGACTTAATAAAGATGAGTATGTTGTTTGTGTTAATGATGATAAAAAAGTCTTTTATTTTAAGTGTAGTAAAGTAAATGATTATATGGTATATACACCTTTAGATAGATTGATAAAAGTTTTAGATAAATATAATAATAAAGAAGTAAAAAAAGAACAAAAGATTTTAAATTTACTAACTAAAAGAGTTGAAAAAAGATTAAAACATAGTAACAAAGAAAAAATTAAAAGAAAAATTTATCAATTTACTGACTATGCTAAAAGAAAAAAAATGAAAATTAGTAAATCAGATATTGCTTGGTATATGGGTGGTATAGGTAAAATTAGAAAATTTGCTAATATATATATGATTATTATGGTAGTTTCTTTAATTGCTTTGGTTTCTAGTGGTTTTACTTTATTTAATTGGTATAATGAAGGTAAAGCTGTTGATTCTGAAATGATGAACGTTTTAAAAGATATAGAAATAACAGAAGAAGAAGTGGCTTTTGAACCATCTGATAAAGCTGCAACATTTAGTGGAGAATCATATGATATTAAACGATATGGAGAAGAATATTGGAATTATGCTGAAACTACAATGATGGATGTTGATTTCACTACTCTTTTAAATATAAATTCGGATACTGTTGGTTGGATTTATGTTAACAATACTAATGTTAATTATCCATTTGTTCAAGGTGGCGATAATAGCTTCTATTTAAATCATTCATTTAATAAAAAATCTAATGTTGCCGGATGGTTATTTGCTGATTATCGAAGTGATTTTAATCATTTTAAGAAAAATTCAGTTATATATGGTCATGGTAGAACTGATCAAGTTATGTTTGGTAGTTTGGAGAAAACTTTGGAAGAATCTTGGTATACTAATGAAGAAAATCAAATTATTAAAATTTCTACACCAAAGAAAAATACATTATGGCAAATAGTATCTATATATGTAGTACCATCTGAATCATATTATTTAACACATACATTTGAAAATAACAAATCATATCAAAAATTTATAGATACTATGCTTTCTAGAAGTATATATGATTTTAAACAGGATGTTACTACTAAAGATAAGTTGCTTACATTATCTACTTGTTTAGATAATAATGGTAATAGAATAGTTATTCAATCCAAATTAATACTAGAAGAAAAGAGAAAATAAAAAAGGTATTATATTTTTAGTACCTTTTCTTTTTTATGTCCATAAATAGTTGTTTTTTTATAATAATTATGATATTATTAAATCAATATATGGTAGGTGATAAAGTGGATATATTGAAAGAATATGGTAGTTTTTTTGTAGATTTGTTTAAACGATTTATTGAACTAGATATTATCTATATAATATTTATTATTATTTTGATGATTAGTGTATCTATTTTATTGTCTTTCGCAACAAAAAAAGCTTTAGAGGAAATGAATATAAAAGTAAATGGAGTTGTATGGGTTCCTTTTATTAATATATTATACTTTTTTACTAAGGCAATTCATTCATTAATGGCAATTGTTTTTTGCTTATTAGTCCTCTTAATTATTCCTATACCACATCCTGTGCATGGAATATTTACTATATCAAGTTTAGTATCAAATAAAATGTGTCATATAATATATGTTGCATTATCTTTAGAATTGATAGTTGGTATAGTAGTATTTATAATAAAATATATTAGATTTGATAAAAGCATAAGATTTGTAAAATAATTTATGTTTTTTTTTAAAATATTTTTTAAATTGCTTGCATAAAAAAATGATGTGTGTTATGATTATTACATAAGATAGGAGGAAGAAAAATGGCAAAAGGACATGTAGGTAGACCAACAAATGAAGAAGTAGCTGCTAGAAAAAGAAAACAAATATTAAAAATAGCAATACCAGTTATTGCAATAGTAGCTATAATAGGGGTAATTGCAAGTAATAATGGCTTAAATGGTTTAATGGGAAATGAAACTTGCCAATTAACTTGTGAAGATGGATGGAGTTTAGATGGTACTGTGTGCTACCAAGAAAATGTTGCAACATCAGAAATTAATGCATATTTAGTAGGTGATGTTGTAAATGAAAATGGGGACTTAACTCCAGATGGAAAAGTCACACTTCAAGATATAGGTGTTATAAAAAATGCAATTGAAAATAATGAATCATTAACTGAAGAACAAAAATTAGTTTATGATTTAAATGGGGATGGCAATGTTAATGAAAGCGATGTATCAAGCAATTCAACATCTACATCAGGCGAATATAATTATTCACCAAAATATGTTTGTCCAAAACAAACAGTAGATGAAAAAATGAGTAATGGTACAACAAACGTTGCTGCTACAAAGACAATTACTACTGTTGACTACACATTAAATGGAACAAAATGTAGTGTAAATACAACAACAAGAATTGAAAAGAAAGCTGCTTGTAAGCAAGAAGAAAAACAAGAAACAAAAGAAGAAAAACAACCAGAAGTAACTCCAACTCCACAACCAGAACAAGTAGATCAACAAACTACCGATAATGAAACCGGTTTAGAAAATTGTACATATGATAAAGCAAATAATAAATATATTTGTGATTTTTCAAAACCATTTGATAAAAATGTTACAGATGTAACAGATATAGATGATGAATATGATACTGATGATGAAAATCCAATAGATGAAAATATGGAATATGATGAAGAAAATACTGGAGATGCAGTATTAAATAAAACATCAAATTATTTAAAGTATGCTGATAATTCATCAAGCGAATGGAAGATATCATTGTCTAATGTAGATAGTGAAACAGGATTATTTGCGCCTATTAGTTCATCATATTATCTTTATAAGGATGATAAATGTTCACAGCCTATTGGAGAACCATCAATAGATATATCCTATGAAGGTAATGATGTTTTATCTACAAGAATATATAAAGACAAGTATCCTTCAGATCCAACACTTACAAAAGGCACAGAAATTGGCCCTTCAATTTTTATTAGTAATTCTTATGTAAACAGTCAAGTTAACAATAACGGTTCTGTTACTTTATATGTAAAAGAAAAAGTTAATAGTAGTAATTATACAATACAAAATGAATGCCAAAAAATAACTATTACAAAAGGTCAAAAAACTATTCCTAAGATAGTTTATAAAGTTAAAGCTGCAAAGTATTCAACGGTAAAAATGGATTTTGGGAAACCAAATTCATCGAAAAATGGTAAAATAAGTTATATGATTAATAAAAAAACTTATTATAAGATTCCTAGTGGATATAGTTACAAAGTATCTATTGGTAAGCCAAAAAATGCTTCACAATCTAAATTATTAACTGGATTTAAATATAATAAGAAAACATATAAATTAGCTGGATTTAATTTAATGAAGGGAAATAGTTATTTATGTTATAAGACAGCGCAACATAATAACCAAGATTTTGTATGGCAAAAAAGTTGTTCACATGGACGTATATTATTTCCAGCAACCAATACAGCTGAGTTAGTTTACTATTTAAAAGATGGTGGAGATTATACATTAAAAGCACAATGGAGAACTAATAATGTAGTTATAAAATTAAAAAATGCTGCAACTAAGAAAGCATATCAACGTTATGCAAAATTACAATTATATACTACTAAAGATGGATGTTTAAAGAAAAATGCTTCTTTAAAATTTGGTAAGTTATATTCACAATCTTCATTAAAGAAGTCTAATACAGGTGTTATTAAAATTACAAATAACTTAACTGTTGGTAAAACATATTATTTAAGAATGAATATTTCAAACTTCTATAATGAAACAAGTAGTCCTCAATGTATTGCTATAAAAGCTACTACTAAAAATAAAGACGTTCTATTAGTACCAAAAACATTTGATGTTAATTATGCAGATGGTAGTGATGGAAAAGATACAATGACGCCAACAAAGAATAAGAAAACGGATCAAGCAATAACATTAAAGAAAAATACTTATACAAAAAAAGGTTATAAATTTGATCATTGGGTTGCATCTAGAAAAGTAACAGTTAATGGCAAGAAGGTAACTCAATATAAAGGATTTACAAGTACAAAAGCAAAAAATGCAAAAACTTATTCTTGGACAACATTAGATAACTGTAAGAAATATGGTTATAAGGAATACACTGATGGTGCTAAGATGAATATTAATACTCCTGAAGGTAATATTACTATGCATGCTAAATGGACAAAAGGTAAGAGTTCATCTTCAAGTAAAACAAAAACAACAGCTTCTAAAAAGGAAGAAAAAAAGACAACAAAAACTGATAATAGTAGTAAAGAAAATACATCTCCTTATAGCAAAACATATGGTGATAATAAAAAAATTACTGTAACAGTTAAGTTCGTTAAAGGATCAAATGATGCTACTGGAACTATGACGGAACAAAAAGTTGCGAAGGAACCAGGAGAAAGTTTTAAATTAAAAGCTAATAGCTTTAAAAGAAAAAATTATAAATTTAGTTTCTGGGTTGCAACAAGACAACATAATGGGCAAAAACAATATAGATGCTATAAATCTAAAAAAGATCATAGTTCTAAGGATTGGGTAACTGCAACAGAATATAGCAAAGTATCTGATAGAGTTGTAAAATATTCTGATAAATCAAATTATGGTTTAGATACTAAAGAAGTTACACTTCATGCCCATTGGGATAAAAAATAAAATTTTAAAAGATATCAAAAAATGATTGATATCTTTTGTTTTATGTGTTATAATCAAATTAATGATAGGAGATGTGATTATGAGTAAGAATATTAAATTATTAACTTTTATTTTTATAGTTGTTATGACTTTTATGTGTTCTTTTTACACAGTAAAAGCTGATTATAAAAATACAATAACTACAAGTGATTTTCCATCAAAAGTAAAAGTTACTTTACGTGGGGATGGGCTAGTAAAAAGTGATGGATGGCAAATTTATAATAAACATACTAGTTCGAATTATGCTATATGTACTAATTTTAATAGGGAAAATCCTAATAAAACATATGAATGTAAAGCACAAGATAAATGGTCAGATGCTGTTTCAGATGGTGTAGCATCAATCATTAGAGAAGCTGCAGATTCTGATGGAAAAATGACTCCAACAGAGTATGCCAGAGCAGAATATGCAATTAATACATATTTAATGTCTGCTGCTGGAGGGAAATATAAGAAATCTGCTATGAAAGATTTTTCTAAATCTGTTTCAGCAGTTAAACCATTAGTTAAGGCTGCTAAAACTACTGAAAAGAATTATAATAATTTTAAAAAGTCTAAATTATCATTAAAATTAACAGGATTAAGTTGTGATACAAATGGTAGTTGTAGTATTAAATTTTCTTTATTTGGTAAATCGTTAAAAGATTCAGCACTAAATAAAATTACAAAAGATAGTATAAAGGTTAGTGGGTACAAGTCAGGTACAAATCCAACGATTAGTTTTACTAATTCTGATAATACTGCAGGAAAAATTACATTTACTGCCCCTGATTCAACAGGAACATTATCTGTATCTGTAAATTTAACTAGAACTTATTATAAAGCTAAAGATTATGACTGTGGACCAAATCAATCAATTACACTTAATATAATAAAGAAAAAGGAAGAAACAATTGCTTTAAAGGCTACAAAAAAGGTTGGAAAAACAACTGTTAGTGGAACTACAAGATATGTTTCTGATGAACTTGATTGTCCTATTTTATTTGAGAAATTATCTTCTATTGATGATCAGCCTTTAGGTAGTGAAAATGACTATGCGAAAATTAATTTGAGTGGACCTAATAGTTCTGGTCCTGAGGAAATATTCTTGAATAAGCCTTTAGTTTCTGTTGGGGATGATGGTCCGACAGTTGATTTAGACGCACCTCGATTTACTCAATGTAAAATAACTAATTTGAGTGGAACATATAACTATGTAGAAACAGCTGCACCAAAAGGTTATATTAATGATAGTCAAAGTCATTCGTTTCAATTTGATGGTACTAATCAAACTGTTGTGGAAATAAAGAATGCTCCAAATACTAAACTTACAGTTAAGAAAATCGATGGAGATACTAAACAACCTCTTGCAGGAGCTACATTAGAACTTCGTAAAGATGGAGAAACATTACATTTTAGATATACTAATGCAGAACAAACAGAAGCTGTTATTGACCCAAGTAGTTCTATTACAAATTGGGATAGTAGTAAGACTATTACATTTGTAGAACTTGCATATGATGAACAATATGATGTAGTTGAAACAGCTGCGCCAAAAGGGTATATTGTTAATAATCCTTCTACTGCTGTGACATTTGAAAATCAAGATGGGGCTAGAGAAAAAACTGTAACTATTGCAAATTATAAATCTTCTGTTAAGATTAGTAAACAAGATATTACTAATGGAAAAGAAATTCCTGGAGCAACATTAAAAGTAATTGATGGTCAAGGAAATGTTTATGATGAGTGGGTTTCTACAACTACTTCACATGAAATAACTAAATTAGAAGATGGAACTTATTATTTACAAGAGACAATTGCACCAAAAGGATATGAATTAAATACTAATACAGTAGAATTTACTATCGAAAATGGTAAGAGTAAGGCACTTGTTGTTATGAATGACTCTCCTACAAAACTTTCTATTGCTAATACATTATTAGGTAAAAATGTTATAACTTATATTGTTGGTGGTATGTTAGTTATTATAGGAGCAGGAGTTCTTGGTTATGAACTTAAAAAGAAAAAAGCTATGTCAAAGTAATGATAAACAAAAGGTAAATAAAATAAAAAAAAGCTCGGTAGGGCTTTTTGCCTTAATATTGATTACTATTGGTACATTTATAATGTGTTATAATTATTTTGTTGAAAAAAAAGATAAATTATATGAGGTTATGAATTTATTGTTATATGATGATGAAACGCCTAAAAAAATAAAGAAAAAAGAAGAGCAACCTAATACTGATGATGAGGAAGATCGTACTCAGTCTGCTGAAGAGGAAGCGAAATTTGATTATCAATATGTTGGAGTATTGGAGATTCCAAAAATTAATTTAAGACGTGGTTTTGTTGATATTAATTCAAAATATAATAATGTAAGTCGTAATATTACGGTTATTGAGTCATCTAGTTATCCAGATGTACGTAATGGTAATCTTATTTTAGCTGCTCATTCTGGTAATTGTTATGTATGTTTTTTCAATAAATTGTGGAAACTAAGTAAGGGTGATGTTGCTTATGTTGACTATAACAATATAAGGTATACTTATAAAATTGTTGATATTTATGAAGTTAAAAAGAATGGTACGGTAACTATTAAGCGTGATCCTTCTAAAAAAACTTTAACATTAATAACTTGTACACATAATAGTGATACAATGCAAACAGTATATATTTTAGAACTGGAGAGTCCTATAGAAGAATAAATGAGGTGATAGAATGGCTGATTTTTCAATTTTTGAAAAATTAAAAATAGTATTTACTACTATTATTTCTACACCTCTTTTTTGTATTTCTGCTATATTAGGAATTGCTTTAACTATTTTAATGATAATATGTATTGTGAAAAAGAAGAAACTTCCAAAATGGATTTATATTGTAGGTTGGGCTTTAGTATTACTTTTTATTGCACTTAAGTATACTAAGTTAGTTCCAACTTTACTAGATAATTTAGTTGATACATTTTTAAAGTTTTTATATTTTCCAAGTTTAGGTTTATATGTTTTTATTGTAGTAATATCTAATATAATTTTTATTGTGTTGAATGTGCAAAAAAATGTTCGTAAATCTTATCGCTTAGTTAGTTTAGTATGTGCGATAACTTTGAATGTGTTGTTTATTATAGTTGCTGGTGTGATGACGGCTAATAAAATAGATATTACTACTGAAATTAATTTATATACTAATTCGACTTTATTGGTTTTATTACAAATATCTATGGCTATATTTGTTATCTTTATATTGGTTATATTATTTATTAGAATTTATGCTAAGTTAACGGTATTGGATGAGGTTAAGTTTGGTGAAGATTATCAATATCCAAAAATGGAAACAATTGTTTCAGATGGTTTGGTTAATATTGATAATGATAATAAAGATCGGGTTTTTGTTCGAAAGGTTATTAAACCAATTAGAAAAAAGGATAAGATCAGAGTTCATAAAGTTATTAAAAGATAGGTGATTAAAATAGATTATAATGATTTAAATAGGAATTTTCATAAACGTTATGGTAATTTAATTCTTACTGAATATCAAGTTGATATATTAAATAAATATAGTATTGATTATAATAATTTTAATAGTATTAATGAATTAATTTATTATTTAGAGGATTATTTAAATAATTGTGATAATGATGAATTGGAAATAGTTAGTTCTGAAATTGCAGAATATAATTACTATCATAATACAAATAAATAGATATTTAAAAGGAATATCTATTTTTTTATTGTATATATAGATAGAGGTGTTTTTTATGCATTATATCGATTATAACGAAAGAAAACTAATATATAAGTATAACAATAAGATATATCGTAAACTCAAAGATATGGACATTAACTTACACAATAAACGGTATATTAAAAAAGAGTGTATTAAAAATTTGTTAGTTAATGGTTATGAGCTAGATAAAGAGCAAAAAGAAGCTATATATACTGATGAGATAAATACTTTAGTTGTTGCTGGTGCGGGTAGTGGTAAAACTTTAACTATTGTGGGTAAAATTGAGTATTTAATTAATAGTGGTATTGATGAAAGAGAGATACTTTGTATTTCTTTAACTAATGATGCTTGCAATAATTTAAGCAGTAAGATTAAGTATAATGTAGAAGTATTAACTTTTCATAAATTAGCGCTTAATATTATTGGATATGATAAGTATAAAATTTGTAGTTCAAAAATGCTTAATTATGTTGTTGATGAATACTTTGAAAGTATTATATATAATAATAAAGAAATGATTTGTACATTATTAGGACTATCTAACAAAAAAATTACCTATACTAGTTTTATTAAAACTAAAGAATTTAATAGTATAAAACAAACAATAATTACTTTTATTAGTTTATTTAAAGCAAATGGTTACTCAGTGGATTATTTTTGTAAATTAGATGTCAAGGAATATCATAATTTATTAAGTATTATTGTTGATATATATATTTTATATTATAAAGAGTTGAAATCACAAAACTTAATTGATTTTGATGATATGTTATCTATTGCTATTGAAGAAATAAGAAGTCATGGTTTAAATTTAAAATATAAATATATTATTATTGATGAATTTCAGGATACTTCTCTCGTAAAACTAAATCTTATTAAAGCTATTCAATCAGTTGCGCATTCTAAATTGTTTGTTGTTGGTGATGATTTTCAGTCTATATATAAATTTACAGGGTGCAACATTGATATATTTGTTAACTTTGAAAGCTATGTTAAATATGCTAAAACAGTTAAAATCACTCATACTTATCGTAATAGTCAGCAGTTAGTTGATGTTGCTTCTTCTTTTGTACTTAAAAATAAGCATCAAATATATAAACATATAGTTTCAAATAAAAAGCGTCATAAACCTATTAAGTTGGTTCATTACCAAAAAGATATATTAGATAAATTATTGAATTATCTAAATAGTAAAAAAGAAACTGATATTTTATTATTAGGTCGTAATAATAATGACATAAATAAGTATTTAAACGATAATTATAAACGAGATGGTGATTGTATAAAATATAATCATAGTGATCAAGATATCAAATATTTAACTGTTCATCGTTCTAAAGGATTAGAATGTGATTGTGTTGTTTTATTAAATTTATATGATGATATAATGGGATTTCCGTGTAAGATAAAGGATGCTAAAGTATTGTCACTAATAAATAAAGAAGATCGATTTTTATTTGAGGAAGAAAGAAGGTTATTTTATGTTGCTTTAACTCGTACAAAAAAAGACATATATTTAATATGCCCGTTAAACATGTCAATTTTTGTTAAAGAAATCATTAGAGATAGTAAAAATCATATTGAATGGTTAGATATTTAATTTTTTCCATTTTATTAATCCATAAATGTTCATTAGTAAATATCCAATTGATACAATTAATAATGTAGAACCGCTTGGTGAATGGGTAATAGATTTGGTTATCCATATAATAAGATCAATAACATTATTAATTAGCCATACTGACCATGCTTCTTGATATTTTAAATTCATCAAAATAATACCACATATATTTGATATATTACTACTTGCATCTAAATAAGCTAGAGACTGTGTGGGAATTTTGTGTAATAGTAAACTTAATCCAATGCTACTAGTTATTAAACTAATGATAATACAAATATTTAGTTTATATGGAAGTTTTTTAATTGGTATTTCTTCTTTCCACCTAATAAATCCGTCTATTTGTAATGGAAAATATACAAAAAGAGATAGAAAAGCTATTCCATATAATCCATTTACATATGATATATAAGCATTTAATAGATAAAAAAGGCTGCCAAATATATAATTGTAATTACTATTTAATATGGCAAACCAAATGTTTAGTATTCCACTACTTAGTATTAAGAAACTTATAAATTTATTAGTGGTTGTAATTGCAATCATTATAGATACTAAAATAATCAAAAATGTTCCTAAAATTTTTTTGATCATAGAATCACCTGTTGTATTCTATGGCTTTTTCGAACTTTTGTGAATTTGACAAAGCTAATTATAAATGATACCATGAAATTACTTCACAGGGGGTTTGTAGATAGGAGTGTAATTGTGAAGAAGAAAAATATATTTTTAGTTAGTTTTGCTATTATGGATATAATGATAATAGTTCTTGTATTATTTATAAAAAATACAACTGTTGTTGTAGAAACTGATACAAAACAAAGTAATGTAGCAGCTGCTAATATTTTAATAAATGGTAGTGAAAGTTTAGATCAATATAAAAATAAGGAAATTTTAAATAATCCTGAAATTGTTTATGATAATATGACAATTGAACAATTATCAGCTAAATTAGATAAATCGTTAACTTCTGCTATGTCAGGCAAAGGAAGTTTAATTGCTGAATATTCATTACAAAATGGAGTAGATCCATATATGGCTACAGCTATTATATTGCAAGAAACTGGTTGTGCATTTAATTGTAGTGCGATGGTTACTACTTGTAATAATGTTGGAGGCCAAAAAGGTAGTGGATGTGGTGCTTATGCTGCATTTCCAACTTTAGATGAAGGAATCAGAGGATTTATTAATAATCTACGTGATAATTTTATTTCTAAAGGACTAACAACTCCAGAAACAATAGGTCCAAGATATGCAGAATCTGGTGCTTGGACAGAACGAATTAACTATTATATAAACTATATAAAGGCACGTTAGGTGTCTTTTTAATAAAAAATAATACGAGTTTATCTCGTATTTTAATTTGATTCAATATCTAAAATATCATCAATAGGTATAGTTTTATTATCCATGGTTATTAAATAATTTTTATTTCTACCAATAATTCTTTCATTAATCGTTTTATCTTTTGTTGTTATAGTAACATTTGCTTTATAAATATAATTAGGAGATGAGAATATATCATTTATTTTTTTTCTAATGTTAATATGTTTAGGTTTTTCTAATTGTTTCTTTTCTTGCCTTTCTGATGAAGAAAAGTATTTTGAATTGTTACTTATATTTTTATTTATTTTATTATGATATATTTTTGGTAGTTGTTTATCCATTGTATCATCCTTTCAACTAATATTATGCTTCTTTTCTTTTTTTAGAACTAATATAGCAAATTATCATATATTATAGCGAGGTGATAAGTTGTATGTATGAAATATATCAAGTAACTTTTGGGGATACTATTGATTCGATTGCTGATAAAGTTGGTACTACAGTTGATGAGTTAAATAAAATTAATAAGGTTTTAAGTGTAGATCCTGGTTCATACATTATTGTTCCTGCTCAAAATAATAATGTATTAGGTATATATACGGTAAAAAAGGGTGATACTCCGTTTTCAGTTGCGCAAGATTATAATATAAGTGTGGATAATTTAATGATGTTAAATGGATTAAATAAAGATGACTATTTATATCCTGATCAACAATTAATTGTTCCAAATAGTGGGATGAATATTTATATTACTAAAGAAGGAGATACGATAGATAGTTTAACAAACAATTTTAATGATAGTATTGATGAAGTAATTAGTCAGAATAATAAAATATATTTGCTTCCAGACCAATTAATTATGTATCAAAAGATGAGTATGTAGTTGATAAATAAATTATTTAATCAATAATACTTTCTTTTTTTTTCATTTTATTATATAATTATTTTGTTATGAGAGGATGATTTGATGAATGCAGATTATAATGGAATTAGTATTTTAAAAACATATGGAGAGGATTTAACTGCTAAGCAATATATAACTGATCCATCAATATCTCGTGAAGAAGAATTAAAAAAATTAATGATAGTTTTATTAACTCCTGAAAAATCAGGTTTATTAGTTGGTAAAGCTGGTATAGGTAAAACAGCTATAGTTGAAGGTCTTGCTTACCGTATTATGAATAAAACAGTTCCTAATGCTTTACAAGGATACCGTGTAGTTAAGATTAATTCTTCTGCTTTAATTGGAAAATTAACATATAATGGTAAAGAAGAGTTAGTTATATCTATTTTAGTTGAAGAATTAAAAAAAGAAGAAAAAATGATTTTATTTATTGATGAGGTTCATACATTAATTGGTGGCAGTGGGGATGGCCCAATGGATTTAGCTAATATCTTAAAACCAGTGATTGATCGAGGTGCTGTCAAAGTAATTGGTGCAACTACTGATATTGAATATAATACTTATATTGTTCGAGATAGAGCTTTTTTAAGAAGATTTGATCGTATCGATGTCTTAGAACCTACTGAAAAGGTAGCTACTGATATTGTAATGGGATCTTTACCTAAAATTGAAAAACAAACAGGCATTAAGTTTCGTTATAATGAATATGTTACGAGAATGCTAGTTGAATCTATTGTATCTGCAACTGGACCATATAAGAGGGTTTATGGTTTGGGAGCAATGTATCCTGATATTTGTTTTTCTGTTATTACTGCTGCATTTTCGAATGCCTTATATCAAAATCATAATAGTGTTGGAATTGATGATGTATATTTTGCAATTAAAAATAGCAAGCGAATATATCCAGATGCAATTATTAAAGAATTAAATGCTTTTCGTGAAAAATTTAAGGATTTATGTACACAGGAGGGTATTCAATTACCAATTGTTACAATTGATGAAGTAAAAGAGCCAGAGGCTTGATAAATTGTTATTAAAATGTTAAAATAATATTAGGATGGTGATTGTATGAGAAAAATATCAAAGAAAAATTATGTATGGCTTATGTTAATTGTTATTGCAACAATCGCAATTACATTCTTTTTAGCTCATATTTATAATAATCGTCACCGAGAAAAGTCTGTGTTATCTGAATATTTATCAGAGGTAACATTAAAAGATTTAGATACATATTTATTAGAAAAAGATACTGCTGTACTATATATTGATGATAAATATAATTTATCTGATAATAAGGAAGAAAAAAAATTAAAAGAAAAAATTATAAAATACAATTTATATAATCAATTTGTCTTTTTAGATGCATCTATGATTGATTCAGAATTTGTTAATAACTTTAATCAAAAATATCATTATACTTTTAAAGAAGAATATCCAATGATAATTATCATTAAGGATAAGAAAGTTATTAAAACATATGATAAATTAAATGTAGGTAAGTTTAATTTTGAGGATATTAAATGGTAAATATAGTTTTATTTGAACCAGAAATTCCACAAAACACAGGAAATATAATGAGAACATGTGCAGGAACTGGTTCTAAATTACATTTAATTAAACCACTTGGCTTTTCCTTAAGTGATCGCTATATGAAAAGGAGTGGTGTGAACTATATTGAACATTGTGATTATCATGTTTATGATAATTGGGATGATTTTGTCAGTCAAAATGATGGGGAATACTTTTTTTTAACAAGATATGGAACAAAACCTCATACAGCTTTTGATTATAGTGACAGTGATAAAAATATTTATTTAATTTTTGGTAAAGAAAGTACTGGTATACCAAAAGAGATATTAACAAAGTATTTGGATAAGTGTATGCGTATACCAATTAACTCTAATATACGAGCACTCAATTTATCAAATTGTGTAGCGATTATGTTATTTGAAGTATTAAGACAACAAAATTATCCGAATCTGTTAATGTCAGATCCATTTAAGGGAGAAAAATATTTAGAAGAATAAGAGGGAAAATATGAATTCAATAGTAGTATTTATTTTAAAATATTGGGTATTAATTATTGTTATATGTGTGATTGCTCTTATGATGGTTATTGGTTTTTATGCTGAATCTAATGGTTTGGTAAACAAAGAATTCAATAAAAAGCCACCAAAAAAGAAAAAAAATGAAGTTCTTGCAAAAAATGATCTTCAAAAAGTTGAAAGCACAAATAATGAACAAATGGAAACACTGGATGTTGCTGATGGAAAAGAAGAAACTTTTTCTGGTTTTGAATTTCCTGATACTACTATGGAAGTTAACGAAACACAAAAAAATGATGATGAAAATGAGGAAGGTATTGTAGGGGATGCTTCTTTAAATGAAAATGTTAGTGAACAATCTAATGAAATGGAAAACTCTAATGATAATATTGATTTTGCCTTTGAATCAGCACCCTCAAATAATAATGCACAAGTAGAGGTCGATACGGAAGCAAATGAAGAACCATTAGAAGAAGAAAATTTTGAAGAATTTGAAGAATATTTTGATAAAGTATTACCTGAACGACCTATAATTAGTGATGAATTAAAAAAATATATGGATGAATTTCAGTTAACGCCATTATCTTTATCAAAAGAAAAAAAGGAAGTTGATACAAATATTCATCTTCCAGAAATAAAGAATAAAGAGTCGGATGATGATATATGGAGCTTTTAGCTCTTTTTATTTGTTTGACGATATTTTAAGTATTTCATCATAGTTATCATCATTGGCCATAATGTTTTTATGAATTTTATGACATTTTAGACATTCAAAAATTATCTTATATGTATCTTTATATTTTTCTATATCAATTGGTTTTAACAAACCTTGGCAATTGTTTGCTCTATCACCAGGGTTTATATCTACATGTTTTGAATATAAACAGTAAGGACAATGGTCTCTAGCACTATATTTTAAAGGGCTTACTTTTCTATTACAATTATTACAAATAAATTCTTCATCTATCATATTAAATTTTTTCATTAAATCACCATGAATATTGTAGCACATTTCTTTAAAATATGATATGATATATTTATGTTTAAGAAGGTGTATATATGAAAAAAGATAAAAAAACATTTAAAAAGTCAGAAGTTATGATATTAGTTACTATTACTTTTATAATTAGTCTATTATTAGGTTTTTGTTTGGGGAATATAAAAAATTTATTATCATTTAATTTTTTTTCAATAAGTAACTCAGCTCAATATCAAGATAAAAATTTAAAAAATTTTGTTAAAAACTATAATTATATTATTGATAATTATTATAAAAAGGTTGATAAAGAGAAATTGATTGATAGCGCGATATCTGGAATGATGGAATCATTAGATGATCCATATTCTGTATATATGGATAAAGAAGAGTCGTCTAGTTTTAATATTAGTTTAGATGGAGAGTATAAAGGATTGGGTGTTCAAATTGCCAAAGATACGGAAAAGAAGGCAATGCTAATATTATATGTATTTAAAGATTCTCCAGCTGACAAGGCAGGATTAAAAGTTGGTGATTATATTACTGAACTAAATAATAAATCAATTGCAGATAAAACGCCTGCGCAATTTAGCAATGCAGTATTAAATAGTAATAAGACTAAATTTGAAGTAACTATATTAAGAGATGAAAAAGAAGAAAAGATTACTGTAAATAAAAGTAATGTAGTGATTAATTCTGTTGTATCTGAAACATATGAACGTAATAATAAAAAAATAGGTTATCTTTATATTTCTATTTTTGCGAATAATACAGTTAGTCAATTCGAAAAAGAATTAAGAAAATTAGAAAAAAATAAGATTGATTCATTAATTATTGATGTTCGAAGTAATACTGGTGGACATTTGGTATCTGTAGAAGCAATTCTAGAAAAATTGTTAAAACGAAACCAAGTTACATATCAAATTCAAGTTGGTAAGCGTACGAAAAAATATCATGGTATGTCAGATAGCAATAAAAAATATGAAATAGTACTATTAGGAAATGGTGATAGTGCATCGGCATCAGAAATATTGATATCTAGTTTAATGGAAAATTATGATTGTAAATTTTTTGGTGAAAAAACTTATGGTAAGGGTACTGTTCAGGAAATGGTAACAATGACAAATGGGCAGCAATATAAAATAACTACTAAAAAATGGTTAACTCCAAAAGGTAATTGGGTTAATGATACTAAAGGTATCAAACCAACTGATGAAGTTAAGTTAGATAAAAAATATAATGAAACACACAAGGATGAAGATGATAATCAACTTCAAGCTGCTATTAAATATTTGGAAAGTAAGTAATAATTGCTTACTTTTTTTTTGAAATATGTTACAATAATTTATAGGTGATTGAAGTGAAAAAAATGTTTTTAGGAGATTTATTTCAAATACATTGTTATAAACATGACAAGGAAATATATCGTTCTTGGGAT
The DNA here is from genome assembly GCA_902783215.1 of uncultured Erysipelotrichaceae bacterium. Lineage (GTDB taxonomy): Bacteria > Bacillota_I > Bacilli_A > RF39 > UBA660 > RUG12438. Next base: position 1,067 of record CACZQD010000015.1, on the reverse strand, counting down.
GAGGCGGTACTACTGGATATAAAAAAAGATTATTTGGTATTTGGAAATAACAAAACAACTGTTACTGAAAGACAAGGTCCAGTTTGGAAAACTAAAGAACCAGCTATTATGTATTTTTTTAAAGATAAATGGTATAACATAATAGCACAAATGAAAAAAGATGGTATTTATTATTATTGTAATATTGCAACTCCATATATAATAGAAGAAAATACTATTAAATATATTGATTATGATTTAGATTTAAGAATTTTTCCAAATGGCTCATATAAAATTCTAGATGAATTAGAATACGAATATCATAAAAAAAGAATGAAGTATTCAGATTCATTAGATAAAGTTATACATGCTGGTTTGGAAGAACTAATTAAAGATTATAAGTCAGCTTCTATTATGTTTGATTCAGCTAGTAATTATAAATATTTAGATAATTACTATATGTTAAAAGAAGAAAACAAAATAGGAATTAATCAAGAAAACTAACATATAATATAAAGAAATGATAACAAAAACTGATCAATTTTTGGCAAGTGCAAACAAAAAATGACAAAATTTAAAAAAATTCATTTTTTTGCTTGACATCGTTGATGTTTTTTGATATATTATTTACACGCGCACAGGAAGTGAGCGAAACAAGTAAAAAAAATAAAAAAAGTTGAGAAAAAAGCTTGACAATGATTTTTGTTTTTGATATACTTGTAATGCTTTTCACGGGAAAAGCGGAATGATCTTTGAAAACTGAGCAAAATGTCAATTCAAATTAGTTAGGAAAAAAACGAATTCAAATAAAATTATTTTTTTTGGAGAGTTTGATCCTGGCTCAGGATGAACGCTGGCGGCATGCCTAAGACATGCAAGTCGAACGAAGTGGCCCAACAATAATGGAGTGCTTGCACGAAATTTGCGATGGATTTTCCACTTAGTGGCAGACGGGTGAGTAACACGTAAGTAATCTACCTTCAAGACTGGGATAACGTTTGGAAACGAACGCTAATACCGGATGATTCATAATTAGATAACTTTTTATGCTAAAAGGGGCTTCGGCCTCACTTGAAGATGAGCTTGCG
>CACZQD010000014.1 GCA_902783215.1 uncultured Erysipelotrichaceae bacterium | reverse complement strand
TTCGGTAAAACAATAAGCAACCTTACATACTTATTATACAACATTTTTTGCATAAAGAAAAGAGGTTGACCTTTGTCAACACTCTGGAAAACTAATAAACTAGTATTTATTAGTTTTTATTTTTCTATTATATTATCTTTTTTGTGTTTAATAAGCAATTTTTAATTTAATTCTTATTACCATTTTTAGCTAAACTATATAAGCTTTTTACTTCTTTAATTGATAGTTCTCGGTAATCTCCTGATTTTATTCCATCAAGTGTAAGAAATGATATGGCTTCTCTTTTTAATTTTAATACCTGATATCCAATCGCATCAAACATCTTTTTAACTTGATGATTTCTTCCTTCGTGAATAATTAATTTAACAATACAAGTATTTGTTTTTTTATCAATTCTAACTAATTTACTTTTGCACTAGCTTGTCTTTTTTCCATCAATAACAATACCTTTTTCTAATTTTTTTAATTCTTCTTTAGTGATTATTCCTTTTAATTTAGCTACATAAACTTTATCAATATTATTAGAAGGATGCATCATTAAATTAGCTAACTGTCCATCATTTGTTAATAATACTAATCCAGTTGTATCATAATCTAATCTTCCAACTGGATATATTCTTATTTGAGTTGGTATTAGATCTATTACTGTTTTTCTTCCTTTATCATCATTTGTACTAGTAATTATTCCCCTAGGTTTATTTAGAAGATAATATACTTTATCTTCTTTTTTATTAATTGTCTGACCTTCTACTTCAACATAATCATCATAACTACTTTTTGTTCCAAGTTCTTTAATAACTTGTCCATTAACTTTTACTAGTCCTTTTTTTATTAATTCTTCAGCTTTACGTCTAGAACAATATCCTGAATTTGCTATTATTTTTTGTAATCTTTCCATTTTAATGCCCCTTTCAGCTGTTACTTATTATAACATTAAAAAAGACATTTAACAACTATTATACTAGCAATTATTCCTATTAGATCAGCACATAATCCGGCAAAAAGTGAATATCTTATTTTGCGAATACCAACACTACCAAAGTATAAAGTGATAACATATAAAGTTGTATCAGTAGCTCCTTGCATAACAGAAGCTAGTAATCCGGTTGTTGAATCGGTTCCATATTTAGTATAAATGTTATTGAGTAAAGCTAAGGTAGCTGTCCCAGAAATTGGTCTAATAGCTGCTAAAGGGAGGATATCTGTTGGGATATTTAGTAGCATAAATAAAGGTTTAAAAAAGCTTAATAAAAAAGTTAAAAAACCACTATCAATCAATAAATTAACCCCTAACATCATTGCTAAAAAGGTTGGAAAAAGTGTTGTAATCATTGAGAATGATGAAGTAGCTCCTTCTAAAAAGGTTTCATATACATTTAATCCATTTTTTACTCCGTAAATAATTATGATTAACACCATTAAAGGTATAATTAAATTAGATATATAATTAATTTTTATACCTCCTTGCTAAAAATCGATCGACAATAATACCTCCTATAGTAGAGCAAACTGTACTTATTAAACAAGCTAAAACTATTTTTGTAGGTTCATTAGATCCATGCATTAAACGCATAGAAATAATAGTTGTTGGTACTATTGTCACACCACTAGTATTAATTACTAAAAAGGTTATCATACTCCGTGTTGCAGTATCTTTTTTTTTATTTAATTTTTGAAGTGATTCCATAGCTTTAAGACCAAATGGTGTAGCAGCTGAACCAAGTCCAAACATATTAGCAATAATATTGCTTGCGATAAGACTTAATGATTCATGATTTTTAGGTATTTCAGGAAAAAGCTTAGTTAATATAGGGGATAGAAGTTTTGATAATTTATCTAATAATTTTGATTTTGATGCTATATTCATTAATCCCATCCATAAAGCTAATACAGGAAATATTTTGATTATCATATCTAAACTTTTAGTGGCACTTTCCATTATTGTATTATTAACTACTGTCATATTATTTGTTACAAATCCAAAAATAATTCCACATATAATAAATATTATCCAAATAATATTAACCATTTAATAATCTCCTCAAAAATCCTTTAGTGTTTTTCTTACGTTTTGCGTATATTTTCTCAGTATGTATCTCTTTATCACCTATTTTTACTATAACTTTTCCTATTGATTTATTTTTACTTATTTTACTGTGTTTAACTAATTCATATTTGAGTACTATAGAACTATTTTCCTCTTTACTTAGAATATAATTATAATTATTCTTTACATACAACTGATAGTTTTGATAGTATTTTTCATGATAGATATTAATATTACCTTTTTTTAATATTGAATAATTTTGAAAATTATTAAAACCATATTCAAATAAATTCATATGATCTTGAAAATCATTACCATCATTTAAAGTAACTACAACTAAATTAACCCCGTTTTTGGATGCTGTAGTGACTAAAGTTCTTTTAGCTTTTTTCGTAAAACCAGTTTTACCTCCTGTAGTATATTTATATCTTTTTAATAATTTATGTTTATTGTACCAAACATAAGAATTTTTATTTGTCTTTAAAGTATATTTCTTCGTTTTAACAATATTTTTATATTCTTTTAACCTCATAGCATAGCTTGTTAGTATAGCCATATCATATGCTGTAGAATAATTACCTTTTTCTTCATCTAAGCCACTCGGATTGTTAAACTCAGTATGTTTCATTCCTATTTCAGTTGCTTTATTATTCATCATATCAACAAAGTTTTCAACACTTCCACCCACGTATTTAGCTATCATGAGTGCCGCATCATTGCCACTTCTAAGCATCAATCCATATAATAAATCTTTAAGTGTTAATTTTTCACCTTCTTTAATATATATTCCAGATCCATATGCTTTTTTTATTGTGTCATCAACTGTTACTACATCATCTAGTTTACCTGATTCAACAGCTAAAGTAGCTGTCATTATTTTTGTAATAGAAGCTATTAATCTTGGTTTATGTATATTCTTAGAATATAAAATTCTATTATTATCTGTATCCATTAATATAGCAGATGTTGCACTAGTATCTATAGCCTTAATTTGCATAGGAATTATTAACAAAAGTATTAACAATATTTTTTTCATTATCTCACCTAAAAAAGTGTATGCATAAATACACTCTTTTATGTTATATTGAATATCTATAGTATTATATTAATTAAGTATCAAAAAACTACCAATTAAATTGATAGTTTATATAATTCAAAATAAATACTATTCTTCAATTTTATTATCATCAATTGTACTTTCTTCTTGATTTGTTGAATTATCTATATTTTCATCAACTTCTTCTTCAGTTACAATTTCTTCTGTCTTAGTATCTTCATCTTTTAACCCTTCTTTAATACCTTTAGCAATAGTTCCTGCTGCATTTCCAATAGTAGGCGCTATTTTCTCAATTCCTTCTTGAGCAACAGGCATAACTTGTTGAGTAGTAAAAGCTAATATTTCTCTTCTTTTAGCAATTACGTAGAACGCTAAAGCTATCATACCGCCCATGAAAATTACACCAATTCCAATAAATGATAAGAAATAATAACGTTTTGCATATATTTTATCAATATAAACAGTATAATCTTTATTATTCAAGTCAAATTCTTCTGACTCTAATTCATCAATTTTTGATTGAATATCACTTGCTTCTCTATGACATTGATTAACTTTTGTATACCAATCAGAATCCGACATGTTCAAAGAATCACATTCCTGTTGTTTTGAATTATATTGTTTATTTAATGTTTCTTTTTCAGTTGCTATTTCACTCAATCTTTTCTTAGCAACGTCTACATTTTCTGACGATTCTTTATATGCAGCATTATAATTTTCTTCATTAAGTTTATTAGCGTTATTTTTAGCTGAATTGGTTTTTATAATACCTGCTGCAATTAAACCTCCACCAATTAATAAAGAAACAACCAAAATTATTAATGATATACTAGTAATTTTCTTTTTAGCTTTTTGATATCTTTCTTCATTTAAATACTCTTTTTTCTCATTCATTCCTAGCAACTCCTTTCTTAGACATTATAGCACAAAACTTAATAAAAGAAAATATATAACTACATTTTTATATTTAACTTTTCATTACATCCACATTATAATTGCTGCTATTTAATAAAAATTAATTATTATCCATTATAATAGTTAATTAAGGATTTAGTAATATTTGTAGCTAATTTAATCTGATAACTATCCTGTCTAAGTAAATAACGATCATTTGGATTAGATAAAAAACCTACTTCTATTAAAATACCCGGAACTTTTACTTGTCTATTAAAAAGCATTCCTTTTATTTCGCTATATGAACGATTTGTTTTTAAGTAACTATTTAATTCTTTCTGAAAATGTTTTGCAATATTTTTATTTTCTTGATTTACATCATCATAGAAAACTTGTATTCCTTTCCAGGTTGATGATTGAGTGGCATTTAAATGAATAGATATATACATATCAGCATCAGATTTATTAATTATTTTAGCTCTATTGGTTAAATCACTTCTTTTTCGTGCTCTGACATTATTACTGCTTAAGTCATAGTCACCATATCGTGTCATAAATACTTTTGCACCTTTTTTTTCTAACTGTTTTTTTAATTCAAAGCAAATTTTTAAGTTAATATCTTTTTCATATATATTTTTATAAGTGCTTCCAGGATCTAACCCTCCATGTCCAGGATCTAGAAATATTATTTTATTAGATAATGGCTTATGTTTAGCATTTATTGTAAAAAACGAGAAAGAACAAACAATCAAAATTAACAAAAATAAAACATATATTTTTTTAGATAACATTTCATCACCTATTAAAATATATGTAATTTTTTTTATATTAACCTTTTAATACATAAGATTTTGCCATATTATCATCTTCTATATCATTATAATCTTGATATGTATCTTCATATATAACATAATTATTCCAATTATTTTGTTCTTCACCCTTGTCAATAGTAAATTCTTTAGTATATTTTGAAGAAGCATATGTTCCAATAGAAAATCCTTCAATTGTTCTATTATTAATTACTCCTACATTAAAGAAATCTTGACAAGTTTTATAAACATTTAAATTACTATTGTTGTCTGTATAATTATCTAAATATTCAATATTTTCTTCATTACTTTGTAAATCATCTAAATTAACACTTATTTTAACACTACTAACTTTGTGATTATCATATTCTTGATTATCTACATTAGCTTTGAATATATAAACAACTCTTTTTTGAGGTATATTATTTATCTTTAAAGCATGTAATAAAGTTTTATTGTTACAAAGCATTTCTATTTCTTCATTTAACATTTTTGTACTAATTAAATTAGTAGTATTATTATCATTTATCTTATTAGCAACTTCTTTATTGTGCGTTAAATGAAAAATAAGATTTTCTTTTATCATAATACACCTCCATCTATTTATAATTTACTCTTAAATTATTTTTTAGTCAATAAAAATAGATAAATAAAAATGAAGGTTTACATAAAAAGTGTCAACCTTCAAATATTTCCCATGGCTTTCTTTTAGGTAGAGGTAGTTCAAATGATAATATCTCATTTGTAATTGGATGCGCAAAAGATATTTTTTGCGCAAATAAAGCAATTTGACTTTTTTCTTGAACATTCATATTATAGCGATGATCTCCATAAAGTGGATATCCGTGATAAGAAAATTGTACTCGTATTTGATGTGATCTACCTGTTTTAAGATTAATTTGGACCAAGGATAAGTTATTGATACACTTTATTTTTTTATATTCTAAAATAGCTTCTTTTCCTTTTTCTGATACTATTACAGTATTATTATTGGTATCTTTTAATAATTTATCCTTAAATATTCCTTTATTTTCAATATTACCTTCAACTATAGCATAATAAGTTTTAATAAATGTATGATTCTGTATTTGCTTACCTAATCTGGATGCACATTTACTAGTTTTAGCAAACACCATAATGCCACCTACTGGACGATCTAAACGATGAACTAGTCCCAAATATACGTTACCTGGTTTATGATATTTTTCTTTTAAATATTTTTTCAACATATTTAGTAAATCTTTATCTTGACTAATATCTTGTTGAACAGGTACATTTATTGGTTTTTCAACCACTAACAGATGATTGTCTTCATATATAATATTAATCATTACTTATATACCTAGAATATATTCCACAAGGCAAAACCATATCATTTTTTGTTATTGGCAGACCAATCTCACCTGAATCAATAGTACCATTAGGAAAAAGTGGTAATAACCTAGATTTTAATATATTTTCTAAAACAGTACTTGAAATACCTGTAGTATACGAATTAATTAGAAAGAAGATTGGCTCATCGCTTAATATTTTAATACAATTATCTATTAAATTATAAATATTTTCTTCAAATTTCCATACTTCTTTGTTAGGCCCACGCCCATAACTTGGTGGATCCATAACAATAGCATCATATTTATTTCCACGTCGATATTCTCTTTGAACAAATTTTAAACAATCGTCAACAATAAACCGAATATAATTACTTTCTAAGCCACATAATTTTTGATTTTCTTTTGCCCATTCTGTCATTCCTTTAGATGAATCAACTTGCACAACATCAGCTCCAGCACTAGAACAAGCCATTGTAGCCGCACCAGTATAGGAAAATAAGTTAAGTACCTTTACTTTTCTTTTACATTTTTTGATTTTATCCATCATAAAGTCCCAATTTGTAGCTTGTTCAGGAAATAATCCGGTGTGTTTAAAGTTTGTTGGGGATACCTTAAAAGTAAGATTTTTGTAAGATACAGTCCAATAATCAGGTAATTTCGTAAAAAACTCCCAACTGCCACCACCTTTTTTACTTCGATGATAAAAACCATCTAAGTTTGACCAATTTTTATCTGTATACCAAATTGCTTGCGGATCTGGGCGACGTAAAATATATTTCCCCCATCTTTCTAACTTTTCTCCATTTCCAGCATCAATACATTCATAATCGCTCCACTCATTACTTATTCGCATAAAAATCACCTCAATTATTATACCATATTTTCGACAATAAAATTATCGCAATATTTTTCATATTTTTCCAATTCTTTTTTATCTCTAATTGTCCAACCTATTATTAAATCTTTTTTTCTTGTTTTAGCTATTATTTTATTTGGTAATCCTTTGACATTATAACTAACAAAATCTGGCTTTGTGAAATAATTAAACAACATATGATTATATATTATATTTGTTATAAAATTGTAATGATAATTAATAGTTAATAATTGACCACGTATATAATCCTTTTTATTCTTCTTAAACCAATAAATTATTCTTGGATTAAAAGATTGAATTGCAAAAGATCCTTGATAGTTATCCATTAATTCACACATTTTTTCTTCAAGTATATTTGTTTTACTATATGGCTTTAATTCTATTAATAATGGTACCTTCCCTTTTACTAATTTCAGTACTTCCTCAAAAGTTGGAATATGATATGTAGCTATTTTATTTAATTCTTTATAAGTTAAATTATTTATTTTCTTATTAATATCCATCATACGTTTCAATGATTGATCATGAAAAACAACAATTTGATTATCTTTGGTTAATTGGATATCTAGTTCAATAATCATCTTATGTTTCATTGCTTTTTCAAAAGCTAATAAAGTATTTTCTTTGATATGATCATTGTGTAAACCTCTATGTGCGATTAAAGAACTAGTTAAAAAAGAAAGATTTCTCATACATCACCTCTTATCATTATCAATATAATTATATTTTTTTATTAATTTTTTTTAACATACTAATTACATATTTCATATATAAGCTATATAATGATTATACCACAAAAATTACTGTTTTTTTTAATAGTTTATTCTAAAAAAAGTCTATGAATTCTTTAGTAAAGGAAGAAAAAAAAGAAAGATATTCTTATATTTTTCATAAACATAATTATCCTTCTTTTACAATTCCTACTATTTATAATTTTAGTATAGAAACGTAATATTAATCCTAATCAATTGATGCATTAATGTAATAAACTTCAAATTTATCAAAGGAAACATCATTATAATCACTATCCTCAGGATAATCTACATTTATATATGCTTCTGATCCATCTGAAACAGTAGAATCGTCATATCCAGTTTTAGCACCAACTATTTCATTACCACTATAATAGATAACAACAACATTTGATGATGAAATAGACTTTCCAGAATTATTTTTTAGTGTTACAGCTATTTGTGATCCAGTGTTATTTGATGAAATTTTAATTCCTTTAGCTACAAAATCATCAGAAATATTAGCTAATTGTGTTTTAAATGAGACATCTGCATATTGAGAATAGTCTTCATCAAATCCCCAAAAATATACCAAAGTCGAACTTTTAGCAGGAATAACTACAAATGAACTTTCTGCTTCTTTTTTTAATACAAATTTACCAGAAGAATCTTTAAAATTTGCAGTAATTGACGATAAACATACTGATCCTTTATTGTTGTTAGTTACTTTAACTACTAAATCTCCAGCTTTTGTAAGTCCTAATTTTTCAACTTTAACTTTGTCAGTTGAAACTTCTACTGTTTTTGTTCCTTTACCACTATCATTAGTAATTCCAGTTCCACTTGTATTAGTTGATGAGTCAACAGCAAAACATAGTATAAGTCCAAGTAAAGATAATATAATTCCTGCTATAGACATTCCTTTATTTTTCTTTTTAACAATTGATATTATTCCTAAAACAATTCCTAAAATGCATAAAATCAGGCTTAAATCCTTAAAAATTGTTAATGATACTAACATACCAATTATTCCTAATACTAAAGATGCAATTCCCATAAATCCTCCTCTCATAATAAAGTCAAGTATTTCTATACAAAACTTTATAAAATTTTTATTTTTTTATTTTAAATTAGCGATTTTACTAGT
>CACZQD010000013.1 GCA_902783215.1 uncultured Erysipelotrichaceae bacterium | reverse complement strand
TTTTCATTAGTGTTAAAATAATCTTCTGTTTTAGAATTCCAATTATTATAGTGATCACGGTGATCACGACAATGCTTATCAACATAATATTTTAAGGCTTCTAATTCTTTTTTATCTGCAACATTTAATTTTGAATTTATATATTTTAATTGTTCCTTATCTAAATTAGAAACATCTGCTGCCCAATAGATATCGTTATTATCACTTTGATACTTAAAAGCTACTATTTTTTCATCACAAGCATTAACTTCAAATGATTTAACGACTTCTTTTCCTTCTTTTGAATATATATTAGTAGTAACTTCACTAGTTGTAACTTTGTCTTCTTTAGAAACCATTGGTTTAAAGTAGCCTGTTACCATACCATTAACCAAAGTTACAGCACTTGTTGAAGCAATGACTCCTGCTAATCCACCTATTAAAGCAAATTTAGCTCGATAATACATTGGTCTTCTCTTTAAATTTTTTATTTTCATAATATCCCACCCCCCAAAAAATGAATAACCATATTATATAACATTTTCTAAAAAAGTCAAATTAATTTACCAACAATATAAGGATAGTCAATTCTTTCCATTTCAACTTCAACTATTTCATTTAATAATTGGATATCTCCTTTTACTTTTATTTGTAAGTAATTGCCTGTATGACCAATTAAATAACCATCTTTATATATTTCTGGTAAAAAAGACATTTCTTTATCAATAAATTTATTCATATAATCAATTTCTAATTCTTTACTTAAATTTATTAATTCTTTAACTCTTCTTTTTTTAGTTGTTCCATCAATATGATTAGGTAATTCTTCGGCTTTGGTACCTTTTCTAAGTGAAAATGGAAAAACATGTATCTTAGAAAAATTAATCTTTTTAATTGTATCTATTGTTTCATTAAATAATTCTTCCGTCTCACCTGGAAATCCGACGATAACATCAGTAGTAATTGAAATATCTGGTCTAACTGATCTTAATTTATTAATCCTTTCTATAAAGTATTCCTTATCATATTTACGATTCATTAACTTTAGTATCTTATTAGAACCACTTTGAAGTGGTATATGAATATGATCTACTAATACTTCACTAATTTTAAATAAATTCATAATATCATCAGTTATCTCAGTAATTTCAATTGATGATATACGTAATCTTTTTAATCCATCAATCTTAACTATTTCTTTTAATAAGTCATAAAAACTACAATCTTTATAATTATAATGACCTGTATGAATACCTGTTAATACTATTTCTCGATGTCCTTGATTAACCAAAGTAGTTATTTCTTCAATAACTTTATGAGGTACTTTAGATCTAACTTTACCTCTAGCATATGGAATAATACAGTAACTACAATAGTTTTCACATCCATCTTCTATTTTTACAAAGGCTCTTGCTTTATTGAAGTTATTTAAACACATATCTTCAAATTCTACACCCATTATATCAACTATATCAGTTATATTTCTTTTATTTATTTTATATTGCTTTATATAATCAACTATTTTACTTTTATCTTTATTACCTAATACAATAGATACTCCTAAGTCTTTTAATAATTCACTATTAACTTGAACCATACATCCAACAGCAATAGTTATTGCTTCAGGATGTTCTCTTAAAACTCTTCTAATAACTTTTAATGATTTATTATCACTTGTATTAGTAACAGTACAGGTATTAATAATATAAATATCAGAATTATCAATACTACCTTCAATATATCCACTATTTAATAGATTATCCCGCATAATATTTGATTCATAAGTGTTTACCTTACACCCTAATGTATATATATAAAATTTCATACTTCCTCCCTAAAATAAAAACTCTGAATTCAGAGATTATTTCTAAAATTTATCAGAGCTTTTAAGAATGCTTCATTATTTTTAATATCTTCTTCTGGACTAGTTCCAGCAACTTGTTTTACTTCTACTGTATTACCATTATGAATAGAATAATTTGTAAAATCAGTAATCCGTCCAAAAACTGGTGAGATAACTTCTGAAGTAACAAACTTTGGATCACTATTTAATTCATCAATAACATCTAAATGAGATGGTTCAGTTATATTATCTTCAGTTGTTTCTATAACTGGTTCATTAACACTTAAATCATTATTCATTACATTGAATGAATCTAAGAACATATCATCTAATGTTTCAGTCTCTGTAGTAGTATTTTTCTCATTATTTAATTCCATCTCTAATTGTTTAACAAAATCGATATCTCCTTCATCATTTTCTTCAATTTCAATTTTATTATTATTTACACTATCTAACAACTCTTGATAACTTATAATTGCATTTAATTCTTGATCATCTTCAAATTTTTTTACGACTTCTTCTGGTTTAAGCTTACTATCTTCTTCCATTTGTTCTAATATAGCAAGTATTTCATTATTAACTGGTTTTTCTTCTTCTTTTTTTTCTTCTTCTGTTTGTTTTTCAATTTCTAAAAAATCTTTTTTTATTTTTTCTCGCTTATATTTTTTTAAACACATAATAGTTAAAATAATTTCTATAATAAGAAGTCCAATAATAATTCCCCAATAAAAGTAAACATTCGTTAGTAATACATTTAAAACCTTCATAAAATCACTCCATATATTCATAATCAATCACACTCATTAAGAAAAGTGGGACTGTTTCTACTCGCATAATTCGATCACCAAGTGTTATAGGTTCATAACCTAAATCCACCAAATATTTTTCTTCAGTTTCATCAAATCCACCTTCTGGGCCGATCACTAAATTTATTCTATCACAGTTTTTATTTTTCGTTAACACCCTTTTGATACTTTTTTCGTGTTCTCTTGTACTACAAACTAAATTCAATCCATCACATTTTTCTATTTTTTTTAAGTTTTTTAAAAAATCGATTTTTGGAATTTCTACTCTTTTTGACTGTTCTGATGCTTCTTTAACAATACGGTTCCACCTATCTATTTTTTTATTTATCTTACCTTCGTCAGCCCTTATAACACAACGTTTCATTGGGATAATTGTTATTTGATAAACACCCATCTCAGTTGCTTTTTGCAAAATTAAATCTAATTTATTTTCTTTCAAAATTGGAATAATTAAATTTACGATTTTTTCATTTTTTGACTTTTTTTGCAATTCTTTTTCAATCAAAATTTCAATATTCGACTTTACATTTACTAGACAGCACTCATATACTTTTTTATCAAATACAACTTCAATTGTATCGTTATCTTGCATTCTCATGACGGTTTTAATGTGATATATATCATCATCTCGTAATATAAATTTATTATCAATTTTTTCTAATCCAAAATAACGTTGCATACCCTTACCTCACTTTTATAGTTTTCTATTATACAATAAAATAAGCAAATTGTACAGCATAATTGACAAAAAAAGCAAATTTGTAGATACAAATTGCTTTCATTATTATTTATTAATTAGTTTTATCCGTACTATCAGATTCGTTAGTAGTATTATTATCACTATTATCCTCTAATTGACCTTGATTTGGAGCATTATTATCATTAGGTCTTACATTCATCATTGGTTGATTTTGATTGATTTGTGGTCTTTGTTTACAACTAGTTAATCTTAAAGCAATAAAAACACTTATAGATATAACAGTTCCAATTAATATACCAATCAGTAATGTGATAAAATCTTTTTTCACTTAATCACCTCGTTTCATTTTTTTCATCGTAAAGATAGGAGTTATTGTTATACTTTAATATTTTAAATGCTTTTATCTATTAAATATCACTTCCCTTCATATTTTTAGGTACCTGTTTTTCAAGTACATCTAAATAATAAACTAAAAATATTAAATGAAAATTAAATATTTAATATAATTGACAAAAATATATAAAAGTTTTATAATGTATTTAGTGAAGGAAACTTCATATAATAAAAAAAGAGGAACATCCATTTATGATTGAATGTCTTCCTCAAAATATAATTTGTTGATAGACATCTAATTCATAAGATATGATTAGATGTCATTTTTTTGCAGATAAGGTTAAAAGAACCAACAAAAGCAAAATGATAGCTAATAATTTCATAAATTTTAATATGAAATTTGTTTTTTTCATAACTATCAAGCCCCTTTCTAGAGGCAGACACTAATCACTGAATGTTCCAATTGCTTATTATACTATTAGTCTAATATTATTTCAATAAAAAAATTAAATTGTTTAAACAATTTAACCAGAGTGTTGACAAAGGTCAACCTCTTTTCTTTATGCAAAAAATGTTGTATAATAAGTATGTAAGGTTGCTTATTGTTTTACCGAA
>CACZQD010000012.1 GCA_902783215.1 uncultured Erysipelotrichaceae bacterium | reverse complement strand
TATTGGTATTTTTAATACTTTGAAAGAGTTAGATAGTAGTTATGATTTGTGTGTTTTAGAAATGGGAATGAATCATAAAGGGGAATTATCTAAATTATCAAAGATGACTAATCCAATTAAAGCTTTTATTACTAATGTTGGTAGTGCACATATAGGTAATTTTAAGAATAAAAAAGAAATATTTAAAGCTAAGAAAGAAATTATAGATGGTTTAAAAGGAGAATTAATTGTTAATGGTGATGATAAATATTTAAAAAAAATAAATTGTTTTAAATGTGGTTTAAATTTAAATAATGATTTAATAGCTTATCATATTAAATTATTTCAAAATTTGATGTGTTTTAATGTTTATGTTGATAGAGAATATTTAGTTAATTTCAAAATATCTAGTATTGAATATATTCCGATAATACTTGAAGCTATTAAGTGTGGTTTAGATTTTAAAATTGAAATAGATGATATTTTAGATACCATTGGTAATTTTAAAATGATAGACCATAGACTAAATCAAATTTGTATGAATAATTATACTTTAATAGATGATAGTTACAATGCTAGTTATGAATCTATAAGGTGTGGACTTAATTATTTAAAAAGAATTAATAAAGATAAAATAATTATTTTAGGAGATATGTTAGAACTTGGTAAGTATAGTAAAAAATATCATAAGAAAATTAATAAGATATTAAATAGTATTGATAGAAAAATTGTTATTACCATAGGTAATTATACTAAATATATTCATTCTAGTCATTTTAATACAATTGATGACATTATTATATATTTAGATAGTCTTAATCTAGATGATAAATGTATTTATATTAAGGGATCTCATAAAATGGAATTAAACCGGATTGTTAATCATTTGAAAAATACTGTGTAGTCTCTTTTTTTTTTGATTTTTATTCCATTTGAAAGGGTTATATGTTAAAATATATTAGGAAGAGGCGATATTATGAGAAAAACATATACATATAAACAAGTATTATTTGCTTTAAGAGAAGAATATATTTATATTCAAAACCAAGTTTCGAAGTTGGAAGAATATGTTGAAAAAAACAAAAAAATTTCTGATTATAAATTTATATTAGATTTTAATAAAATATCAAAAGAGCCAAGATTGTTATTAGAGTTTGAGTTTAAAAAAAATTTAATTACTAATCTTGCTAATTCTTTGGTTGGTAGAACGGATAATAATGTTTATGGATTTGAGTTAACATATGGTTTTAAAGAAAGATATGAATGTAATAGGTCTGAAGATTGTGATTGCTTTTTTAAGATTAAATCTGAAGATGAATTAAATACTAGAATTTTTAAATTAGTTCAAAGTGATTATATAAAAGAAAAAATAAAGAATAAAGAATATATTTTACCTGTAGAGATGAATGGTGAAAAATACTTTAGTTTTAATTGGAATCAAGGTACAAGAATAATAGATGCTAAAGATCCATATTATCCACAATTAAATTATAATATAATCAATGATTTAATATATTATAAAAATTCAAATGGAATTAGTAATAACAATTTTATTGATATGTTAAATTATCCAATTAATATTTCCAAATTTAATAATTATTATCAAGAAATTTTGGATAGATATTTGGATAAGGAAGTAGTTGTTGACGCAGATTTAAGTGGTAATGATATATTGTTATCTATAGTTGATAATCAAAAGGATTATGTATTAGTGAATAAAAAATAGGATGTTGATATTATGAAGAAAATAAAATATGAATTATTAAAAAATGAAAAAAATACTAAAGCACGCTTGGGTTTAATTCATACTAATTATGGTACTGTTGAAACTCCAATGTTTATGCCAGTTGGTACTCAAGCAACTGTTAAAACTTTATCTCCAGAAGAGATTAAAGATATGAATTGTGGAGTTATATTATCTAATACGTATCATTTGTGGTTACGACCAGGAGAAGATATTGTTATGAAAGCTGGAGGTCTTCATAAATTCATGAATTATGATGGACCAATTTTGACTGATAGTGGAGGTTTTCAAGTCTTTTCACTAGCTAAAAATAAAAAGAAAGATATTACTGAAGAAGGTGTGCATTTTAAGAGTCATTTAGATGGATCTAAGCTTTTACTTACACCCGAAAAATCTATAGAAATACAGAATAAATTGGATAGTGATATTGCAATGAGTTTTGATGAATGTCCACCTGCTAGTGCTGATTATAATTATTTAAAAAATAGTGTAGAACGTACTTTAAGATGGGCTAAAAGAGGGAAAGATGTTTTTAATAATCCTAATCAATCACTATTTGGTATTGTTCAGGGTGGTGCTTACAAAGATTTAAGAAAGTTTTCTGCGATTGAAACTGTTAAAATGGATTTTGATGGTTATTCAATTGGTGGAGTTGCTAATGATGGTGAATCGAAAGAAGATATGTATAAAGCAATTGACTATTCAATACCTTATTTACCAGAAGATAAACCTCGTTATTTAATGGGTGTTGGGGAACCTATTGATATTATAGAAGGGGTAATTCGTGGTATAGATATGTTTGATTGTGTTTTACCTACTAGATTAGCGCGTCATGGCAATATTTTTACTCGTAAAGGTCGAATTAATATTCGTAATTTAAAGTTTAAAGAAGATTTTGAACCTATTGATGGGACTTGTGATTGTTATACTTGTAAACACTATACTAAGGCATATTTAAGACATTTAATTGTTGCCAATGAATCGTTTGGTGCGAGATTGTTATCTATTCACAATATTCGTTTTTTAGTTAAATTAACTGAAGATTTAAGACAAGCTATTAAAGATGATAATTTAATTGAATATAAGGAGCAATTTATTAGAGAATATGAAAATAAGTAGTTGTTTTTACAAAATTTTTCATCATAATGATAACAAAAGAATAATTGTATTATCAGATATACATTATTATAATAAAAGAAACTTAAAGAAATTGAATAAAATACTGAATATTGTTAAAGAAAAAATTCCTGATTATATTTGTATTCCGGGAGATATGATCGATCAAAGATATATTAAAGATAAAGAAAAATTAATTAATTGGTTAAAATTACTAGGGTCTGTCGCACCTGTTATTATTTCTTTAGGCAATCATGAATTTGTTCATTCTAAAAAGGATTATTATAGTTATGATAAAGAATTATTTAAAGAGATAAATAGTATTCATAATGTTTACTTTTTAGATAATGAATCTAAAAAAATTGGTTCTATTAATTTTATTGGACTTTCTTTACCAGGAGAATATTATTATGATCATAAAGAAAAAAATCCTGATTATTTAATTGATTTTGTTAATAGTAAGATTAAATTGAATCGTTCTGAATATACTATTTTACTATGTCATACACCAATTCAATTATTAAATAAAGAAATATATTGTCAGTTAAATTTATCAGATAGTGTTAATTTAGTAGTTTGTGGTCATACTCATGGAGGTATTACTCCAAATATATTAAAAAGACCTTTAAAAGGTCGAGGGATAATTAGTCCCCATAAAAAAATATTTCAAAAGAATAGTTATGGAAAATATGAAATAAATAACACAAAGTTTATTATTTCTAGTGGAATAACTAAATCTTCACATCGTAATAAATTATCTTTTCTAGATTTTTTATTTGCTCCAGAAATAACTATTATTGATATTGAAAAGAGGCAATAATGAAGTACGTAAAAGTAATGTTTGGTAATAAATCACATGCGAATGGATTTGAATATAAAATAGATTCTATCAATAAAACTAATTATTGGAATCCTAAAGCAGATAATGCTAAAGATATGGGTGGATTTAATTTTAGTACAGAAGATAAGATTATAAGATGGTTAGTTAGAGGCGATACATTATATGATGTAATTATTCCTACTGATGCGGAAGTTGTGAGTGTTGAAAGTACGGTTACTCCAAATGGTGTATTTAGATCTAATCAAATAATTATTACTAATCCAAGAATTGTTACTGATGATTTAGCTTATGAACTATATTTAAAATCTAATATTCCGGATAAATCATATTATAAGGCATTAGCTGGTTTAATGGTTCGTGGGTATAAAAAAACATCTTTAAAATTAATTGAAGATAGAGTAAATAAAGATAATATTGATTTAGTATTATCTGAAATAGAGGATTTTATAAGACCTTTTAAAGATAGTGATAATTCTAATCTAGTTTTTAATGATATAATGAAAAAACTAATTGATATAAAAAATAATTATTAAGAATTTGAAAGAAAAACATATAATTTAATGGTGATTATATGTTTTTTCGTGATATTCATATTAGAATTAAAATAGTATTATTATTAATTATTATAGGTTTTGTTTTAATTATTGGTAAAGTATTTTATATACAAGTTTTTTCATATAAAAAACTAAATGATAAGGCAACATCAGTATGGAGTCGTAATCTACCTTTAGAAGCAAATCGTGGTAATATATTAGATACTAATGGGGAGGTATTAGCTGGTAATATTACAACTACCTCATTAGTTGTTATTCCAAATCAAATTATTGATAAAGCTGATACTGCAAAAAAATTATCAACTATCCTAAAATCGGATTATAAAGATATGTTAAGTCATGTTTCAAAAAAAACATCAATAGAGCGTATCCATCCAGAAGGAAGAAGATTGTCATATCAACTTGCAGATAGAATTAATTCTTTAAAATTACCGGGAGTGTATTTAGTTAAAGAAGCAAAAAGATACTATCCGAATGATAATTTACTTTCTCATACACTGGGTTTTGTTGGTATAGATAATCAGGGATTAGGAGGATTAGAATTAGAATATAATAAGTATTTAACAGGTAGTAATGGTGCGATTAAATATATTTCTGATGCAAAGGGTAAAACTTTACCACTTGCTCAAAATTATGAAAAACCACAAAATGGTATGAATGTAACTTTAACAATTAATTATGATATTCAAGAAGCTTTAGAAAGAGAATTAGATAATGCGGAAAAGATGTATAGTCCAGATCAATCGTTAGGAATAGTAATGAATCCCAATACTGGTGAAATATTAGCGATATCTTCTCGACCTAATTATAATCCTAATAAGTATGGTAATTATTCCATTGAAGATATTAATCGTAATTTACCTGTTTGGATGACTTATGAGCCAGGTAGTACTTTCAAAATTATAACTTTAGCTTCCTCTTTGCAAGAGAAAATAGTTGATTTAGAAAAGGATAAGTTTTATGATAGTGGTTCTATTACCGTTATGTCATCTAAGTTGCACTGTTGGAAACTAGGTGGTCATGGTGAGGAAACATATATGGAGGTAGTAGAAAATTCTTGTAATCCAGGTTTTGTAAATTTAGGCTTAAAATTAGGTAAGGAAACTCTATTTAAATATATTCGTAATTTTGGATTTGGTATTAAAACTGGTGTTGATTTAGTGGGAGAGAGTAATGGTATTCTTTTTAATGAAGATAAAATAACTGATTTAGAACTTGCTACTACTGCTTTTGGTCAAGGAGTATCTGTTACTCCTATACACCTTACTGTCTAATAAATGATACCATTACTATAACTAGAGGAATAACTAGTAAATATACTAAAAAGTATGATGTTGAGTATAGTTATAAAGCATATATAAACCTATAAAAAAACTTACATTTTATTGTAAGTTTTTTTAATAATTATTAAAAAATGTAAAATTCGTACAAAATGCACGAAATTATCAATAAAATATGTATTTTTTGTACGAAAAGTGCTAGAATGTATATAGAGGTGAATTTTTATGTATAGAAAAATAGAAGAAGAATTAAAAAAATGGAAGAATGATTA
>CACZQD010000011.1 GCA_902783215.1 uncultured Erysipelotrichaceae bacterium | reverse complement strand
TGCTTTATTAAAAGCTAATTTAATTTATGCAGTAGTAGATAGTTTAGGACAAATAAATGGTAATGATAAAGGATATGTATCTGCTTTATTAAGTGATTATGATCTAAAATCAGCTACACTAGATAAAGATGGCATTGAACTTATTAGTGAAGAAGAAACAAATACTTATCTATTTAAAGTTAATAAAAAGTTTAAATTAGGTAAAATAGAAGATAGTTATTTTAAAGTAGAAGATCTAAAAGAGGAAAAAGATATTTTTACAAATGAGGAATATCTTCAAAAAACCAAAGGTAATATTATAATATACAAAGATATAGACTTTTATAAAAATCAAATAATATATATTTGTGAACCAAATAACATTACAGTACGTAGTTATAATAGTTTATTAAGTATTATTGAATTAGTATATGGTAGTGAATATAGTCAAAAATTTAAAGAAGCTTATCCTTCTGTTACAAACAGTAAAGTATTAGATAAATTTGATATAGTAGTTAATTATCAAGCACCAGATAATGATGCAGTTAAAAAGATTATAACTGATAATTATAAAATATTGAAAATTACTTATAAAAACTAGGAGCTTATTATGGATAAGGATTTATATAATAAAAATGATGATTTAAAGTCAAAATTGTTAAATAAAAAAATGTATCGGAAATTTTTGTATAAAAAATATATAAATAGTGATATAAAACAGTTAAAATATATTCTTAATATTTATAAAATGAATGAACTATTACAAAACAAATTTAATGATAATACAGAATTAATGGATAAATATGAAGATAAAATATATACAATTAATGGTAAAAAAATGAATCAAGTTCAAAGAATCCGCTTAGAGTTGTATAATATTAATAAAAATATTGGATTAAATGATAACTTATCAGATAATCTTTTATTAGAAATTGAAATGCTAAATAAAAGCGTTAAGAATTTAGATAAATATAATAAAGTTGAAATTCATAGTTTAAAAAAGCAAATTTCTGATATACAAGCTAAATTAAACATTAAAATGAAGTTTTTAAAAGCTAGTTGGGATTTATCAAATGATTTGTATGATACTGCACTCAATGATTTATTAGAAGAAGAAAGAAACAAAGAAAAGGAGCAAAGCCATGGAAGAAGTTAAAAGATTATTATTAGACTTAATTGAACACAATAATTCTGTAATTGAAAGTTATCGTCAAAAAGATTATGAATTAATGATAAGAAGTGTTGAGAAATTAAAACAAGATGATTATAGTGAAGAATCTTTATCACAAGTCTTTAGTTTTGATTTTATAAAGAAAAATTACTCTAATATAGATGTTTTAATAAAAAAACGTAATGGATATAAGGAATTAATTGATTTATTTAGTTCTGATTTTGTCAATATAAGTACTTCTAAATATCATGAAATTTTAACTAAATATCAATTAGATATATCGTTAACACCGTTAAATCTTCAAACACTTCAAAAAATGTATCAAAATGATCAAATTACTATTTCTAAACAACCTATTGTTAATCAGATAAATAAGATTATAAGCAGTATTAATCAAAAATATCAAGATGCTAAAAATGATATTGAAAATTATATAGAGAATTTGCACCATATCTTAGATCAAAAAAGATATGATTATAATGGTAGAAATAATATCGCACTTGAATTAGATATGTTACGCAGTAAACAAGAACAATTAAGTAACTTATTAACCATATTAAATGACAAAGGATTATTTGAAAATTATGATCAATATCGCAAAGTTGTTTTATTAATTGAATCGAGTGGGCATTCTGAAAAAATAAAACAACAGTTACTTATTGATATGTTTGATGCTCATCAAAAACAAATGTTACAACCATTAAAGAGAGAAATAAATGTTGTTAATGAAGAAATTGAAGAAAATGCTGATGAATTATTTAATAATGTTGAAGAAAAAATTACTCCTGTTTTAGATTCAGAAGTAGTAGATATTAATAAAAATAAAAATATCAGTTTTAGTGATATTGTTTCAGATGAAACAATCGACAGTTATAAGTTTTATAAATTAAGTATAGATGATAGAAAAAGTTTTGATCTATTAAAAAATTATATAGAAATATATATAGATCAAAATGGATTAACAAAACAGGATATTTCTGAGCCATTTATTTTAGAGTATGTTAATATGATAAATGAAACATCAAATGGGAGAGAGGAATACTATGATGGAACAGATATAAATTGGCAGCTAATTATTGCTGATTTGTATAAAAATTCAAATAATGAAGATGAAGTATTGAAAATATGTGAATTTACTTTAAAAGCCATTTCTGAGCAAAAACATATGGAGAAGATAAAAGCTACATATAACTTTCGTTCAAAACAGTTATTAAATATTCAAAAAGAATTACAAACATATAATAATGAAGTTATGAAATTAGATCATAGTCAAGCTCGTGAAGATTTAGTTGTTAAAATAAATGTTATTTTAAGTCAGTTGCACGAACTTGATGTTTCAAATGAGGAAGAATATAATACTTTAATTGGCAATTACGAGAGTATGAAAATAGATTATCAAAAGTTATTAAATCCATCTTTTAAAAAAGAAAAATCAATTAATAACGATGATAATATATTGATATTTAGTAATAATTTTGTTGATGAAATTAAAAACTATCCTGATATAAGTTATTATCGTGAGATTAAACATTTAATAGAAACATTAAAATCAAAAGAAAAAATGGAAAGTATCAAAAACAACTATAATAGGTATCGAAGGTCTGATAAAAAAATTAATGGTGTTTCTGAAGTTAAGGGTAATGACTTAATGATTATGCATATTAAAATAGATGAAGGATGTTACTATGTATTTGGAATAACTAAAAGAGAATATGACCGAAGATTACAAGAAAACTATTATGTAACAGATGAAGAACTTAACGCTATTAATAAATGGTTGGAACAAAACGATAAACAAGAAATAATCTCTTATTGTGATAATCAATTGGTTGAAGTTATGAAAGAATTATCGAAATGGGAAAAAGGGAAAGGAGTAAAATAATGGATATAGTTAATGAGTTTTTAGATATTATTGATAAAATAATTAATAGATTAAATAACCAAAAAGAAACTATTATTAATCAAAATAATCCACAAAGAATTGAATTAAATAAAAAAATAGATCAATATAATAAATTATTATCTAATCCTAGTGATGTTAATTTACTTTTAAATAGTAAAATTAGTGATAAAGATTTATTATCTACAGAAGATTACAATAATATTCAATTCATTATTTCCTTTGCCCAAATTTCACAAAATGTTCCAGATAATTATCAAGAAGATATTAAAAATATTGTATCTAAATTAATTAGTCAGTTGACTAAAAAATTAAATGAATTATCTACTATTAATAATTCTTCAGTTAATCAAATTCAAAATGAAATTGATATAATTAATGATTTAAAAGATAAAATTAAAATAAATCAAAATATTAATCGTGAAGATTTAGAATTCATTGTTAAATTGTGTCAGAATGAATCAGTAGGAAATAACTTTATTACTCATTTATTAATGCATTTAACTTTAACATCAATGAATCAATTATATCAAAATGCATCAATCATTGAAGATGAGGAAAATATTCAGACAGAACTAATTAAGGAAAATCAAGATTTATTAACCTTCGAACAGTTACAATCGGTTTTTTCCAGTGATAAACGAAAATATAAATACGATTTTAGTATAATCAAAAAGCAGGATCAAACCAAATTAATGAAATATGGTAATCTTCAAAATATAGAAGAAATATTAGATGTTTTAGATCAATTTGATTTGGATATGAATCGTCAATATAAAGGTAAAGTAGCGCTTGATACACTATCTCATTCATTAACGAGAATATTATTGTTTTCAAATGCCAATAATTCTTTAAAAGCTTTAACGGCGGCTTCAAATCATGTTCTTACAGGTAATGATACTAAAACATTAGTAGAATTATTAAAGAATAGTGGTGCCTTTTATCCACGTAAAAAACGATATTTTAAAAAAGAAAAAGGAGGACCTGGTCCAGGAGAATCAAAAGAAAATATTACTGGTGCATTAGACGATTTTCCAAAAAATTTAAAGTTAATAAGTGACATATATCGTAAACTAGTCTGTACAGATACATCTTATAATTATGATGATGCCAGTATATTTAAAACATTTGCATCTGAAATATACAATAAACGTCCTAATTTCTTTACTTCATCATATGATAAAAATATAGAAACACTAAAAATATTTGACAACTATAATATTGATCCAGGACAATATATAACATCTTTAACGAGCTTTGGAACAATTGATTATTCCAATAAACTAGATCAATTTTTAGAAATTGATTGTTATGATTATATAAAAGATAATTTAACAATGATATTACCTTGGCAAACTCATAATACTATTGGACTTTTAACTTTCTTAAAACAAGAATTAAATTTAGATAATGAAGAAATATTTAGAATCGCACATAAAACAGTATTAGGTAAAACTATTGAAAAATTAGAAGTTAGACATTCTAAAATAGAAGAGTTGTTAAATGAAAAAGGATTATCACATAGTTTAATAACTGATATTCATCGTTATCAACCTTCCGAAGAAGAACAAAAAAAGCTTAATTATTTAGAGGGTACTGTGGAAAATGAATATGACGATCTAGAGAAATCATTCTTTAATAACATTCATTCAAAAATAAATTATTTATCTAAAATGAATCATCAATTACCATATTTTACTATTTTTAATAATAATTATCAAGATCCAAATAATGAATTATTATATCGTGTAGATGGGGTACCAATATCTAAATATAAAGTTTATCGTATTTATGATATTATTCTTGCTCATAAACATTCGGATAGTATAGATACATTACTTTATGCTCTAACACGAAATTCTAATTATACTCAAGAACAATATGAAAAAATTAAACACACTATTCAAAAACAATTTGGACAAGGGGAGATGATTAAATGACCGATTTTTTAGTCGTAAGTGGTATTAGTCTAAATACTATTAATCAATTAAAAAAGAATGAAAATCTTCTTAGTGATTTATATGATAATAAAGATGAATTTATAAATATTACTAATTATTTACGAATGATAGGTATTAAAAATATCGAGGAAGTATTGATTTATAAGCCAGAATTATTTTTAGAATCAAAAGATAATTTGATATATTCCTTATCACAATTTGATCTTCCTACAATAGTCAATATGATTAATGAAGATTGTACTAATATTGATTTAGTTTATGAAGTAGATTAAGATGAATTATTTCATCTTTTTCTATTGCATCTGTGGTATATTTAAGTGAGTTGAGAAAGTATATGAAAGAAGTATTATTTAATTATGATGAATTAAAAAAAGAAGAGATTGATGAACTTATAATTCGAACTAAAGGATTAATAATAAATAGTAACAATGAAATAACTTTAGGATACTGTCATAAAACATATCAATTTCCAGGTGGACATCTAGAAGATAATGAATCATTAGAAGAGTGTTTACTGCGCGAAATTAAAGAAGAAACTGGTATGGAAATTAAAAATTATACAATGAAACCCTTTGAAAAAATAACTCATTATACTAAGAATTACCGAAATACTGACAAAAATAGAGAAAACATTATATACTACTATATATTAAAAACAGATGATAAGTATAATAATGAAAACACACATTTAGATGAGTATGAAAAACTTGGAAATTATGTTGTTAAAACAATACCACTTGATAAAGTTGAAAAAATACTTATTGATAGTATACCAGATAATCCTATCAATCAAATTATTGTTTCTGAAATGTTAGAAGTATTAAACGAATATAAAAGAATAAATAATAAATAAAAGCATATTTTTTATTAGGTGATCTAATGAAAAAAATATGTTTTTTTGTCTTAATGTTTTTAATTCCTATAATAAGCGTAAGTGCACAAGAAATTGCTCCAAGCGCTAAAAGTTCAATAATTATGGAACAATCAACAGGAAAAATATTATATGAAAATAATAGTCATGAAAAGATACCCCCAGCTAGTATGACCAAAATAATGAGTTTACTTCTTATTATGGAAAATATTGATAAAGGATCAATTAAATGGAATGATATGGTAACAATATCTAAAAATGCATCAAGTATGGGTGGTTCACAAATACTACTTGAAGAAAATGAAGAAATGAGCGTTAAAGATTTAGTAAAAGGTATTTCTATTGCTAGTGGTAATGATGCAGTAGTTGCTATGGCAGAACATATAGCAGGTAGTGAAGAAAACTTTGTTAATATGATGAATAGTAAGGCAAAATCTTTAGGACTTAAAGATACTCATTTTGTCAATTGTCATGGATTAGATGCTGATAATCATTATTCTAGTGCATATGATATGGCACATATGGCTAAAGAATTATTAAATCATAAAGAAATACTTAAATTTACTTCTATTTATGAAACATATTTAAGAGAAAAAACGGATAAAAAAATATGGCTTGTTAATACCAATAAACTGGTCCGCTTTAAAAAAGGAGTAGATGGTTTAAAAACAGGATATACAAAAACAGCTGGTTATTGTTTAACAGCTACTATGCAAAAAAATGGTATGCGTTTAATATCAACTGTTATGGGAGAGCCTGACGCATCTACACGTAATCAAGAAGTATCTAATATGTTAGATTATGGCTTTAGTCAATATAATTTAAATAATTATTATAAAAAAGGACAAAAAATAAAAAGTGTACCTATTTCATCAGCAAAAGTAGATAAAATTGATATTATTACAATGCAGGATGTTAATATCGTAACTAAAAAGAATCAAAAAATAAAGCCACATTATAAAATAAAAATTAATAAAATAGATGTGCCGACAAGAAAAGGTGAGATAGTAGGTAGTTTAAAAGTACTTAATAAAGGAAAAACTATTCAAACCGTTGATTTAACTGTAAGTAAAGATTTAAAAAAAGCGAATATTATAGAATTATATTGGAATAATTTAAAGAAAGTAATGAATGGTAATATAAACTAAATATTCATTGCTTTCTTTTTATATACTAGGAAAGTGTTTAGTATTTTATAGGCTAGTCAGAGTCAAAATTTATTTTTGATTTTTTGTTCATAATATGGTATATTTAAAGTAGTGGAGGTGTAATGATGGAACAAAATAATATTGAACAAACGAATACAGAAAAAACTACATATACTGCTGGTTTAGTTCTTGGTATACTTTCTATACCATGTGGCCTTCTTATTGCTATAAGTGGTTGGATTTTGGGAATTATCGGTATTGTTTTAAATGTAAAAAAGAAAAATGAATTTAAAACAAAAGCTGGTTTAATTCTAAGTATTATTGGATTAATCAGTTCAATTATTAATTCATTATTAGGTGTATTAATGCAATTACACGTTATCTAGATAGATTTATTCTATCTTTTTTTTTACCAACTTCAAAAATGTGTCTAAAAGTGTTGACAGAAAATGATATTTTGCATATAATAAATTCTTAAGTAGGAGCCATGCTATGTTTAGATTTACTATTTGTTCTACTATAATAAAAAAGAGTTAAAAAGGGCAATTTAAATAGGAGGAATGATTATATGACAAAATATTTTAAATACTTATTATTTGTCTTAATATTACAATTTACTGCGTTTGTTAGTGTCAATGCATTAACTGAATCTGATTTTGTAATATCTAAAACAAATAATAGAGTAAAAGTATCTTATAATGATGTTTTTGATACAATAACTGATGCTAAAAAATCGGTTAAAGAATTTAAAGACTACATTAATAAGAATAATGGTAAAATTACAACATCTAAAATTGATACTACTATCGAATCTATTGATTCAGAAATTTTATCTAACTCATTTGAAGTAGCTGATTTAAATGAAATTGATGCTAAAGTTCAAGAATTACAAGCATCATATGATGAACAAGCTACGGAAGAAAAAAGTTGTACAGTAGTATTAGGTAATGTTGAACAAATTGATACACCAATTACAACATATAAAAATGAAAGTGGTGTGATTGGAGAATATACTAATGCTGCTGATGCATATTTAGTATCACTTATGGTAGAACTATTTGAAAATAGGCAAGATTACTCTATAAGAACAAGTGTAAATCGTGAGCGTCGTGTTGTTGATACATTAACTCATTCATTTAATGAAATGTATGATACACATAATGGCGCAGAAGCAACTAAATTAGCATATATCTTATTTGGTTACGATGTATCAAATGTAAATATTACAGAAAGAATCGTAACAGATGAAACTTCAGAGATTCAAGAATTCGAATCTATTGAAGCAGCAAACTCTTATAAAGAACAATTAGAAAATCAAGGATTTAGAGTTCAAGATAGATTAATTGATTTTGGAAACAGAGAAGAAATTACTGATCAAACAACTGTTAATGAAGATTTTGATAGTATTGAAAGTTTAAATAGTTATTTAAGAAATTTAAATAATAATTATAATAGTGTTGATGTAAATATTACTGATAATTCACATGATGAAGAAATACGTGATATAGTTTCACAAGATGGTTTTGAAACTGAAGCTAAAGCTCAAGAATATATTGATGGTTTAAGAGCAAGTAATGATTTAGTATATAATGAAAGTATTACACCATATGAAGATACTGTTACTGAAACACAAGATGATGTTAAGTACTTTTTAACACAACAAGATGCTAATAATTATTTAACAAATTTAGAAAATATTTTACCTACAAATGAAAGAATTACATCTAAAAGTACAAAAAAACTATCATTATCAGAAATTGATATGAATGATGTATTAACTAAAGGAAATACAGGATTAAGTAGTTCAAATAATTCATATAATTATTTAACAATTAATTCAGATAATACAAGTCTATTTTATTATTTAAGAGTTAATGCCTCTGGAACAATTAGAAGTGGTAGAATATCTAGTATCAACTCAGTGAGCGTTAACGGTGAAACATTAAGAAGTGTTGGCGGAATTGGTCAAAATACATATAGATTAAACTCAGGTAAAATACCTAATAATTCTAAAGTAGTTATTAGTGGTGTTATTACATATGTAAATGGATTATTCTCAAGACCAACTG
>CACZQD010000010.1 GCA_902783215.1 uncultured Erysipelotrichaceae bacterium | reverse complement strand
TTTCTCATAACATATAGCTATCTTTTTCTTTAACTTATTATAATTATTACTTCCTTTAATCTTCTTTGATAATTTTCTTTGTAATTTGATTCATCTACTTTGATAATTTCTTAAAGTATGAGGGTTCTCATACTTAATACCATCTGATGTTATTACTAAATCTTTAATGCCTAAATCAATTCCAACATATTTATTTGTTATAGGTAATACTTCATTATTATTACATTCATACGTAACACTAACAAAATACTTACCACTAGGTACTCTAGATATGGTGGCATTTTTAATCTTACCATTTAATATCCTATGTACTTTGGCTTTTACTAATCCTAGTTTTGGTAATTTAATTAGGTTATTATCGTAATCGACAAATATATTGTTATTGGTATAATTAGTCGTATATGATTCATGATTATTCTTTTTACTTTTAAATTTAGGAAAACCACTGTGTTCTTTAAAAAACTTATTATAAGCATTATCCAAATTATATATAGTATTAGTAAGTGAAAATTTATCTATTTCTTTTAACCAAGCATATTCATCTTTTAATACTCTTGTACACCAATTATTCATATCTATTTTAGAAAATGATAAAGAAGTTTGATTATATAAATCTTGTTTAAATTTTAACATTTTATTATAAACAAATCTAATAGAACCAAATGTTTTATTAATAAGTATTTCTTGTTGTTTATTTGGATATAATCTATAAATACTTGCTTTTAACATAATCACTACCTCCCATAAACTCATTATATAGCAAATACATATGTTTGTAAATATATTTGATTAAAAAGAGTTAAAAATTATAATTTACTCTTCCTTAACCCAAAATATAAAGCTTATGGGATTGCGTCATGTTTTATTCAATTTCATTTTCAGTTACTTTATATTCAATTTTAGTAGTATTTGATATATCTCTATCAAATGAGATATTTATAAGTCTTTCTTCATTAGCTTTTAGAGTTGTATTATAACTAACTAAACTATTGATTTTTTTACCATCTATGGTAAATACTGCATATAGATAGTTAATATGATAATCGCTATTTTTAGTATTTGTTAATGTTGCATAATATGTTGATATTCCATTTGCATTAATAATTGATTGATCAGTAATTTTTAAATTAGACGTCACAATATCTTTTAATAATTCAGCATTATCAACGGCATCTAAATCATCTATTTTAAATGGTTCTTCTTTAGTATTCTTGCTATTCATAATAGTTTTAACTGAAAAAATAATACATGCAATAATAATTAATGGAGCTACAATTATAATAATCTTTGATTTATCAAATGATTTCTTTTCTTTCACATTTTCCTTTGACATATTTTCTCCTTATTCATTGGCATAATTATCAAAGTAACCTTGAATGAATACAACTGGTGTTCCTTTATCACCTGAACCACTAGTTAAATCGCATAATGAACCAATTAAATCAGTGAGTCTTCTTGGAGTTGTTCCTTGACTTAACATATTACCAGTTAGGTTGCTTTGTTTTGCTCTAATTTCTTTTCTTATTGCTTCGGCTAACTCTTCACCTCTTAAATTATCATATACATTATCTGAAATATACTTTAATTTAATTTCATTTGGTGTACCTTCTAATCCCTTAGTATGGGCTGGAGATACAACGGGATCAGCTAATTCCCAAATACCACCAACTGGATCTTTAAAAGCACCATCTCCATATACCATTACTTCAATATTTTTACCAGTTAACTCATACATTTTCTTTTGAATTTCATCAACTAATTTTTGACCAGTTTTAGGGAATAGTTTTAATCTTTCTTCAGTTGATTTATTTGATCCAAGTAAACCATAATCTGGATTAAAGCCAGAACCATCGATTGGTTTATTCATAATTTCATATAAGCCATATACATGGGCTTTATTTGCTTTTAACATTTCTTTTGTTTCATAACGTGTATGAATATCACAATTAATAACATTCTTCGTATATTTTAGTATGTCTTTAGCATCGTTTGAAAAAATAAATTCAACTTGACAATTTTCACTTTCAATTAATTCACGGTAGAATTTTACCATATTAATACCAGTAAACGGATGAATAAATTTACTAAAATACTTTTCATAATCTTCTTCAGTTATTAAATCATTTAATCCGAATG
>CACZQD010000009.1 GCA_902783215.1 uncultured Erysipelotrichaceae bacterium | reverse complement strand
TTTCTTTGTTAAATCTGGTACAGAGGTTCCTTATTTAAGAATTTATTATGTATTATTCCTTATTAATATGGTTATTGGTTATTTATTTTCTTATAAACGAACACTCATAATTGCTGATCAGAAAGAATATAAAATTGTTCCAATTATAATTATTTCTAATATTTTGTTGACTGTTTTTCAAATAATTGTTTTATTTGTATTTAAAAATTATTTTATTTACTTATTTGTTCAGACAATATTTGTTTTATTAGAAAATATATTTGTTAATCGATATATTAATAAACAATATGCTGATTATGATTTTGATAATGCTCAAAAATTAAGTAAGAGTGAAATGAAACCAATTAAGAAAAACATAAAAGCTCTTATTTATCATAAAGTTGGCAATTATTTTGTTAATTCAACTGATAATTTGATTATTTCAAAATTTTTAGGATTATCTATTGTTGGTATTTATTCTAATTATGCGATGATTGTTAATATGATAAATTCTTTCATATATTCGGCTTTAAATAGTGTGATAGCTGTTATTGGAAATGTTAATGCTAAAGAAAAAGTAGAAAAAAGATATAATATATTTAGAACTATTAATTTTTTAGTTTTTATTGTTTTTGCTACATGTGGCATATGTTTATTTAATTTATTAGATTTATTTATTGCTAAAATATGGATAGGAGATAAATATTTATTAGATTTTTCAGCAGTTGTGATGATTTGTTTGGTATTCTTTATTAATGGTATAATGCAGACTAATGATGCTATTAAATCATCTGCTGGATTATATGATAAAGATAAATGGGTTCCTTTAGTTCAATCGTTAATAAATATTGCTACTAGTGTTGTTCTAGTTCATTACATTGGTATTACTGGTGTCTTTGTTGGAACTGTTATAAGTGCTTTATTTGTTATGGTAGTAAAACCTTATATTATTTATAAATATATTTTTGAAAGAAAAGCGTTTAGTTATTATTTATCATTTATGAAACAATTATTAATAGTATTTGTAACTGGATTTATAACTAAATATATTATTTCATTTAATTTTATAAATAATCCGTTCTTAGGTTTTGTTATATATGGATTAATTTCAGTAGTTGTACTGTTAAGTTTAATTTGGGTTGTATATCATAATTCATTTGAATATAAGGATTTAATAAATCGTATTAAATTTATTATTTCTAAAAGAAAAGAGAAGAAAAATGGTTAAGATTAGCGTGGTAGTTCCAGTTTATAATATGGAAGATAAAGTAGAAAGATGTTTAGATAGTTTAGTAAATCAAACGTTAAAAGATATTGAGTTAATTGTTATTAACGACGGATCAAAAGATAAATCTGATCAAATAATTAAGAAATATTTGTCTAAGTATTCTAATATTAAATATATTAATAGATCTAATAAGGGTATTAGTTATACTAGAAATGAGGGAATAAAAAAAGCTAAGGGAGATTATATTGGCTTTGTTGATAGTGATGATTATGTAGAGCTAGATATGTATGAAAAAATGTATAATGCATTAATAAAATCTCAATCAGATATTGTTGTGTGCAACTACAATAAATTTAATAATGATGGTAAAATTCCTGTAAATATTAGCTCTAATTGTTTAATAACAAATTTATATGATAATCCATCGATGGTTTATAAAATGGATTATAGTCCGTGGAATAAGCTATTTAAAAAGGAATTATGGGATGATGTATGTTTTCCTGACAAGATTAAATATGAAGATTTAGAAGCTGTATTAAAAGTGTTTTTAAAGACAAATAAAGTTACATATATTGATGAATATTTATATAATTACTTGGTAAATGAAAATGGAGAAACAGGTATTATTAATGATAAAGTCTTCGATATATTGACTATTTTAGATAATCTAAGTTTATCGTTTAAAAATAAAAATGAAAAATTGAAAAAAGCTTATGAAATATTGTGTACTAAAAAGGTATTTGAATATGTTCATAGAATAATTGATCATAAAGATTATGAATTATGTATTAGTTTTTTAGATAAAGGTTATAAGTTTCTAGATCGTCATTTTAGAAATTGGAAAGTTAGATATCTATTATCTTCTAATTCAATAAAAGATTTCATAATGCATTATTACCGTATACATCCTAATATGTATAAGAAATATATAAGTAAAAAAATAAATTAAGGATTGGTGATTCTATGCCTAAAAATTTAGGAATTGAAGAGATGAAGAAAATTGAATTTGATATGCTTAAAGAAATAAAACATATTTGTAAAAAATTAAATATTACATATTATTTATGTGGTGGGACATTACTAGGTGCGGTAAGACATGAAGGATTTATACCATGGGATGATGATATTGATATATTATTTATGCGAGAAGATTATGAAAAATTAGAAAAATATTTTAAAGAAAATAATAATCAAATAAAGCATTATAAATTGTTATCTCTTAATTTAGTTGATGATTATTATTATCCTATGATGAAATTGGTTGATACTGACACTTTTATGAAGGAAGAAGATACTAAAGAAATTAAAGATTTAGGTGTATATTTAGATATTTTTCCAATAGATGGATATCCAAATAATAAATTAATTGGAAAACTTCATTTAAAAAAATTATCTTTTCTAAAAAAGTCTCATTATATGGCTTATACTTCAACATTTTCTACCAGTCATAAACTATTAAAGCCTATTAAATATTTATGGTTTAAGTGTTCTAGTAAAATTGGTGCGAGAAAGCTTGCATTTAAAACTGAAAAAATAGCTAAAAAGTATAAAAGATCTAATTGTTTGATATGGGCGAATACTTCGATAGGTGATCCAAAAGAATTAATGCCTAAAGCTGTGTTTGAAAGGATAGACAATTATAAATTTAATAATGAAAATTTTACTTCTATGAAAAATTATGATTATTATTTAAAAAGCATGTATGGTGATTATATGAAATTACCTCCTAAGAACCAACAAGTTACTCATCATCATTATATTGCTTATTATAAAGATAGTGAGGATATATGAAAAAGAAAGTATTATTTTTACAAATAAAAGGTAATTCGTTAGGTGGTATATGGTCAGTTAATAAAACGTTAGGTGAAAAACTACTTGAATTAGGATATGGTGTTGAGATACTGGGAATTAGAAATAATCATCCTGGTATGGATAATATAAACACTAAACTTGATATTAAAGTTATTAATAAGAAAGATAATTGGGAAATAACTAGAAAAAAAGATATTATTAAATCTTTAAAACATTTTTCATTCTTTAGAACTTTAATTCGCTATATAAAAGAGCATTTTAAGTTGAAAAGTGATTTAAATAAAGCTAAACAAGAAATTTATAGATATGATCCTGATTATATAATTACATCTCATTATCATACATTACTGGCTGTACCAAAGGAATATTTAAAAAGAACAATAAATCTTCAGCACTCTTCTTTTGAATATGTACTTAAAGATCGATATAATGTTAAAGTATTAAAAAAATATGATCAAAAAGTATTTAAGTTAGCTTGGTTAAATAAAACTATTTTAAATCAAGCATCTAATTATGGATTTAGAAATAACACATATATTTATAATCCTTGTCAATTTGAAAAAGATAAAAAAGCTGATGTAGTTAAAAACAAAAAGATATGTGTTATAACACGTATGCATCCTGAAAAAAGAATTGATTTGATGATTAAGATAGTTAATGATGTATTTAAAGATTCTAAGTTTAATGATTGGACATTTGATATATATGGAGTAGGTAGTTTAAATGACGAATCACAAAATATAATCAAAAATAGTAAACAAATTAGTTTTTGTGGTTCTACTGATAGTCCACAAGATATACTTCTTAAATCATCATTATCCTTAAATACATCGTTGTTTGAAGGTTTTTCTATTAGTATTTTAGAGTCTTTTGACTGTGGCCTTCCTGTTATTTCATTTAAATATGGAGAAGGTGTGGCTGAACAGATTAAAGATGGATTTAATGGATTTGTTGTTCCAATGGATGATATTGATGAATATAAAAATAAATTAATAGAACTACTTTCTAATGAAAAAAAATTGAAAAATATGTCAGATAATGCAAAAAAATTTTCGTATCAGTTTAAGACGGATTCAGTAATTAAAAATTGGATTAAATTATTCAATGAAATAGATAATAATAGTTAGGAGAGTATAATGATTAAAATTAGTGTGATTGTACCAGTATATAATGTTGAAGATTATATTGCACGGTGTTTAGATAGTTTAGTAAATCAAACATTAAAAGATATGGAAATTATTGTTGTTAATGATGGAACTAAAGATAATTCTCAAGATATTATTGATAAATATGTAAAAAAATATAAAAATGTTAAATCATTTATAAAAGAAAACGGTGGACTTTCCAGTGCACGAAATTTTGGTATAAAAAAAGCTAAAGGAGATTATATTTCATTTATTGATTCAGATGATTATGTTGAACTTGATATGTTTGAAAAAATGTATAAAAAGATAATAGAAGATAAAAGTGATGTTGCTATTTGTGATTCGATTAATGTTTATGATGATGGATCTAAAGAATATATCCATACAAATCTTCATTATTCAGATAGTACTATTAAAAACTATGTAATCGCACCTCCTATGGCATGTATAAGACTATTTAAACGTTCCTTATTTAAAAAAGTTTCATTTGAACTAAATAGATTTTATGAAGATTTAAATTTAGTGCCATATATTATTGATCAGACAGATAAAGTATCTTTTGTTGAAGAAGGATTATATTTTTATTATCAAAGATCTGGTTCTATTATGAAACAGACTACATTTAATAATAAATTATTAGATATATTCTATGTTTTAGATAATAACTATAAAATACTTTATAATAAATATCCTGAAGAAGTTGAGTATTTATATATTACTCATTTACTTAGAACTGCATCACTTCGCTTTTTAGATTATAAGGAAGGTACTGAATATTTATATAAAATTAATGATATTATGAAAGAAAGATTTCCGAATTGGAAAAATAATAAGTATTATTTAAAATCTTCTAAAAAGTTGAAGTTAATATGTAATTTAAGCTATAATAAACATTATATATTGTTGAGATTAATTAAAAAATTAAAAAATAGGTGATTTAATGAAAAAACATGCTTATTTAATTATGGCTCATAATGAACCATATATTCTTGAAAAGCTAATACTACTTCTAGATGATAAACGTAATGATATTTATATTCATATTGATAAAAAGAATAAAAGTATTAATTTAGACCATTTAAAAACAATAGTTAAATATTCTAATATATATTATACTAAACGACTAGATATTAGATGGGGTAGTTATAAACAGATAAAGTGTGAATACTTATTATTAGAAGAAGCCACTAAATTACAATATCAGTATTATCATTTTATTTCTGGTGTTGATCTACCTATTAAATCACAGGATGATATTCATAATTTTTTTGATAAAAATGCTGGTAAAGAGTTTATTCATTATTTTAAACATCAATATATTCATGATCATCGATTAGAACGTGTTAAATACTATCATTTATTTACTAATAATTTGAGAAGTAGTAATAAATATTTGAAAAAAATTTATCAAAAATTACATTCTATAACTTTAAAAATTCAAAAAGTTTTTAAAGTAAATAGAATAAAAAATAAACAATTTATGTATGGAGCAAATTGGTTTAGTATAACTGATAGTTGTGCGAGATATGTTTTAACTAAAAAAGAAGATGTTTTGTCAAATTATAAATATACATTTTGTGCGGATGAGTTTTTCTTACAAACAATTATAAAATATTCTAAATTCTATGATAATTTGTATACAAATATTGATGATGATTATCATCAAATAATGCGACTAATTGATTGGGATAGAGGAAGTCCATATACCTTTAATAAAAATGATTTTAATGATATAATGAAATCAGATATGTTATTTGTTAGAAAATTATCTACTAATGATAAAAAACATAAGGATTTAATTGATTTAATATATAATAATATAAAAGGAGATTAGAAATGACTAAAGTTAGCGTTATTGTACCAGTTTATAATGTTGAGAAATATATTAATAAGTGTTTGGATAGTTTAGTAAATCAAACATTAAAAGATATGGAAATTATTGT
>CACZQD010000008.1 GCA_902783215.1 uncultured Erysipelotrichaceae bacterium | reverse complement strand
CTATTTCTATCTGTCATACTTTCTCTCCTACTTTCCACAAATAGAATATCATATTTTTTTTGTTCTTGTCTAGACTTTTTAAATTAAAAAAAAAAAATGCAGTTTATAGATGATTTAGAGTTTAGGATTACTACTGATCTTAATTATCATCTGCAATATATGTTTCTTGTATTTATTATTATACTAATTCATATTGCCTCCATATATTTTATCCTCTACTTATAATATACGATAAAAATATGAATTTTTCTTTTAAAAAAATAGAATAATTTCTTATCCTATTTTATCATTGTAATTTATCATAAAATTTATTTTTTAAGATTAAGTCTTTTTGTTCTTTAGATAGTTTTGCATAATCTACTATATAACCAGATATGCATATTAATAGATTACTATATTTAGCTGGATTATCATATGCATCTATTAAGGTTTGTCTTGGTATGATATTTAAGTTTAAGTATTGCCCACCTTGTTTGAAGTATCCATCTAAGACATGTGATAAATTACTACTGTTTACTATATCATCTCCAAGCAATGATGGTTCAATAAATAATGTATTTGAAATACCATCTAAGCATACTTTATATGGAAGATGGGCTAAAGATGATAAGGTAGATAATAATCCTTCACTTTCTTTAGATGGATTTGCATCTATTGAGAACGGTTCTTCTTTTTTTCTTCCATCTGGTGTGGAACCTGTATGTTTACCATATAATATACTTAATCCATTAGAGATAACTGATAAAGTGTGTTCAGAATTACGATATAGTTTATTTTTTTTGATGTTTTGATATATTTTAGCTAATAGTTTAGTTGCTATTTCATCAGCTCTTATATCACTATTACCATATCTTGGATAATCTACATCTATATCAAATACATTAGTTAGTCCTTCTTTTGTTCTTTTGACTCGAACTTTACCATATTTAATAGCTGATAGTGAATCAACTGTATTAGCCAATCCAGATATTCCAAATGCCATTACACGACTAATGAGGGTATTGTGTAGTGACATAGGTAATGATTCATAGTGATATTTATCTTGCATTTCATGAACTATATTTAAAGCATCTACATAAGTACTAGTTACTTTTTTTAATACTTTTTCTAATACTTTTATAACGATATCATAATCTAAATATTCTCCTGTTATTTGTTCAATATCAGGAATAACTGTTTCTCCTGTTATTTCATCTCTACCACCATTTAAAGCATATAGTAAAACTTTAGGTAAATTTAATTGTGATCCATATAATTGCATTTGTTTACCAAGCATTAATGCAGATGCACAATCAGAAATAGCATAGTCAGTACTAAATATTTTACGCATCATATCATCATTTGCAAATTTAATAACATTTGTTTTTATTGCCATGTGTGATACATAATCTTTAAAGTTCTTAGGTAGTTTATTACTCCATAAAACAACTATGTTAGGTTCTGGATAATTATTTAAATTATTTAAAGAATTAAGTAAACGATAGGTTGTTTTAGTAACAAATGATCTGTTTTCATCAAGCATACCAGCAATTGATTCTTTAATATTAATTGGCAACCCTATATTATACTGTTCTATCTTTTGAGCGTGTAGAAACCTAACTAAGCGTAGTTTAATTACTAATTGATCGATTAATTCTTGAGCTTCTGTTTCAGTAATTATTCCTTCTTCTAGATCTTTTGTAATATATATATCTAAAAATGCCATATTGCGGCCTATTCCATTAGAGAATGTATTATTTTGTTTTATACATCCTAAATATGCCATATATAACCATTGAACAGCTTCTTTTGCATTACTAGCTGGTCTAGATATATCTATATCATATCTTTTGGCCATTTTTTTAAGGCTTTCTAAGATATCTATTTGATCATTCATCTCTTCAATTAAACGCACTGTAATATTATTAATATTTTGTGATAATTTAGCTATATCATTTAATTTTTGTTCAATTAAGTGATTTACTCCATAAAGAGCAACTCTTCTATAATCACCAATTATTCTTCCACGATCAAAATCAGTAGGTAAGCCATCAAGTAGATGATGATCAATATACTTTTGAATACTACCTTTATATAATTGATTAGTTGCTTTTTGATATGTTTTTACATATTCTTTATATTTATCTTCAATAGTTGGATTTAATCTAAATCCATAACGGCTAATATTTTTTTTGATGTCTTCTACTCCAGATGAAAGACTAACACCTCTTTTTAATGGTGCATCTGTTTGAAGCCCAACTATTACTTCTTCCTTTGAATCAATATATCCTGGATTATAGTTATCTACTCCCATTATTAATTCTGTTTCAATGTCTAATACTGAACTGATATTTTCTTTTTTTATTAATGAATCACATTTTTTCCATAATTTTGCTGTTTTTTTGCTAATAGGTTTTAAAAATGATGAATCTCCTAAATATTCTTGATAATTAGTTTCAATAAAATTAGCAACATCTATCGATTTTTTCCATTTTGTACCTTTAAACTTATTCCAAATTTCCATTACTAACATTCCTTTCAAATTCTTCTTCATTCCAGATTGTAATACCAAGATTTTGAGCTTT
This sequence comes from uncultured Erysipelotrichaceae bacterium, assembly GCA_902783215.1. Classification (GTDB taxonomy): domain Bacteria; phylum Bacillota_I; class Bacilli_A; order RF39; family UBA660; genus RUG12438. The sequence continues at coordinate 11,420 of CACZQD010000008.1, read as the reverse complement.
AGTTAATTTACTTCCTGGATTACTACCAACTATAACTACATCAGTATTTTTACTAACACTACTTGTGTTTTTACCACCCATTTGTTCAATTAATTCTTGAGCTTCTTTACGTCCCATATTTTCAAGTGTCCCTGTTAAGACAAATGTTTTATCTTGAAATAATTCATTTAAATTATAATCGGGTCTTAAATAATTCATATTCATACCAACTTGTTTAAGTTGTTCTGTAATATCTTCATCTTTAAAGTATTCTACCACACTTTTAGCTATTTTAGTACCAATATCACTTATCGCACATAAATCTTCATAACTAGCTTTTTTTAAATTATCTAGTGTATTAAATTGTTGGGCTAATAAAGTAGCTGTTTTACTTCCAACATGTCTAATTCCTAAACCAAATATTAGTTTTTCTAAGGAATTATTTTTACTTTCTTCAATTGCATCTAATAGTTTATTAATGCTTTTTAGTCCAAATCCTTCTTTATTCATTAATTCATCTTTATAGTTTTTTAAATGATAAAAATCAATAATGTTTTTAAGATATCCTGAATTATAAAAATCATCTACAACACTTTCACCAAATCCTTCAATATTCATTGCATCACGACTAGCAAAATGACATAATAATTCAATTTTTCTAGCATCACATTTATCATTTGGGCAAAAGTATGCAGCTTCATTTTCCTTTTTTATTAGTTTTGTTCCACAAATTGGACAATTAGTTATCATTTTAAATGGTTTTTCATCCCCTGTACGGCGATTTTTGATAACTTCTACTACTTCTGGAATAATATCTCCTGCTTTACGAATTGAGACAATATCTCCTATTTTAATATCTTTACTTAATATATAATCTTCATTATGTAATGTGGCATAAGAAACAGTAGAACCTGCTACACGTACAGGATTTAAAATAGCTCTTGGTGTTATTTTACCTGTTCTTCCTACACAAAATTCAATATCTTTTAATTGCGTTAAAACCTGTTCAGCAGGAAACTTATAAGCAATTGCCCACTTAGGAACTTTGGCAGTATATCCTAACTTTTTTTGTTCACTATAGTTATTAACTTTAATAACGATACCATCAATTTCATATTCTAAATCATTACGATGAATAGTCCAATAGTCAATATAATCTTTAACTTCTTTTAAAGATGAACACTTTTTTATTTCTTTATTCACGCAAAAAGTTAGATCTTTCATAAATTTTAATGAATCATAATGAGTACTAAGTGAATATAACTCATAATTAGGTAAATGATATATAAATGTTGCAAGTTTTCTTTCCGCAGCAATTCTACTATCTAATTGTCTAACTGATCCTGCTGCTGCATTACGTGGATTAGCAAATTCACTTTCACCTTTTTTCTTTCTTTGTTCATTTAAACTATTAAAAGATGCTTTAGGCATATATATTTCTCCACGAACTTCAATATCAATATCTTGTGGTAATGACTTAGGAACATTTTTGATTGTTTTAACATTATGAGTAATATCTTCACCAATAGTTCCATCACCACGAGTTGCTCCCCGAACTAATTTACCTTTTTCATAAACTAATGAAACTGATAAGCCATCTATTTTTAATTCACATACATATTCTGGATTAGAAACTACTTTACGAACTTTTAAGTCAAAATCATCTAACTGATCATAATTAAAAATATCTCCCAAAGACATCATTGGTATTTGATGTGTAACTTTCTTAAAATCATCAATAACTTCTCCTCCAATTTTTAAAGTTGGAGAATCATTTCTAACTAAATGTGGATAATTAGTCTCTAATCTAATTAATTCATCCATATAATCGTCATATTCTTGATCAGTAATACTTGGATTATCATTTGTATAATATTCAAAACTAGCTTTATTAATTATTTTTATTAATTCATCAATTCGTTTTTCAATCATTCTTTTCACCTATTATTATTTTATCAAATAGATGAAACTAAATCAACAGTTGAAAAAATATTAAAAATACTTTATAATTACATTAAGGATAGGGATAATATGAAAGTATTCAAATTTATATTAAAAATATTATTAATTAGTGCTTTAGTTGGTATATTGATTTTTTTATATAGTAAATATCTTAATGCCGTAGGATTTCGTGTTAAAGAAAGAACAATATATAGTTCAAAACTGCCTAAAGAATTCGATGGATTAAAAGTAGTTCAAATAAGTGATATTAACTATGGAACAAGCATTAACAAAAAACAATTGAAAAACATTGTAAAAAAAATAAATCTAACCAAACCAGATATTGTTATTTTAACAGGTGATTTATTAAATGATAAACAAGAATATAATTCCAAAGATATTGAAAACATTACAAAAGAATTAAGTAATATTGAAACAACTATTGATAAATATGCTATATATGGAGATAATGACTACCAAGATAAAAATTGGGAAACAATTATTAACGATTCAAATTTTATTAATTTAAATGATACATATAAAATTATATATAAACCAAATAGTCAAATACTTATTAGTGGGATTAGTACAACAGATAATGATAAAGATACAAGTGATAAAATAAATGAAACATCTAAATATTTAACAAATAACAATCTGTATAGTGTTTTAGCGCTTCATGAACCTGATACTGTAAAAGATATCGATTATGATCAATTTGATTTAATACTAGCTGGTCATTCATTAGGTGGTCAATTTAGATTACCACTCATTGGTGGATTAATTAGAAAAAAAGGGTCAAAAAAATATGTTAATCCTCATTATAAAATAGATGAAACTGATCTTTATATTTCTAATGGTTTAGGTAATGATGATATAGAATATCGTTTCTTAAATAAACCATCATTTAATTTATTTCGTATACGATCAAAAAAATAGTAAAAAAAACTAGTAATGCTAGTTTTTTTCATAAAATTAGCTCATATGCTGATTTATCTTTAACCTTTAAATTAATGATATATATTATTGTCTAAAATTTTTATGTAATACTTGATTAAGTGATAAAGCTATTAATGAAGATAATTTATCGATAACAAAATCTACTTCTTTAGGAGTAACCATCATATTATAACCAATTGGCGTTAGTACTTCACTAATTAGTTTTTTTACTTCCTCTTCATCTAACATGCCTATTAATCCTAATAATTGTTTTTTATCTGTTGGATTAAATTTTATATTTTTATTTAAGTAATTAACATTATTAAACGTTAATTTACTACTTGGTTTATGTTGATATTCTTTCATAAATGCATAATGTTTATACATATAATTAATTGTATCTGCAACAATAACAGTTGCATCCACTACTGTTGGTATACCTATAGCTATAACAGGTATATTTAATACTTCTTTGCTTATTTCACGTCTACTATTACCTATACCACTACCTGGATGTATTCCTGTATTAGTTATTTGAATGGTTTTATTAACTCTTTCTATGGATTGACTTGCTAATGAATCAATAACGATAACAAAATCTGGTTTTATTTTTTCTACTACACTTTTGATTATTATTGATGTTTCAATACCGGTTTGGCCTTTAACTCCTGGTGAGATAGCACATACTCTTCTAAAGCCTGAACTTAGCCTTCCTATTTCATATATATGATTTGTAACAAGTGACTGATTAACAACTTGTGGTCCTAAAGCATCTGGTGTGGATTTTTCATTACCTAAACCTACTATTAAACAGGTATCATCTTCTTTTATATTTATTTTTTGTAATAATTTAGATATTTCGTTTGTTAAAACTTTATTTACTTTATTATAATTATCTTTATCTGTTACATCATCAAATTCAATTGTTATATAATATCCTTCTTTTTTATCTAGTGCATTATTCTTAAATAATTCTACATCGGTAATGGTAATATTATCTACTTTATTTATCTGTTGATATACTCCTTTTAAACTATTACTAGATTCAATACTATCAATTGTTAAATCAGTTCTTAAGGAATAATTTTTTAAATCTATTTCATGATTCATTGTATCACCAATAATATTTTTATCAATTTTAACGAATTTATTTGCATTTTTTATAGTTTTTTGCTAAAATATAAACACATGTGATTTGGAGGTGAATTTATGGCCAATATGAAAAACGCTGAAAAAAGAATTTTAGTTAATGCTAAAAAGGAAGTTGCGAATAACAATTATGAAGCAACAATGAAAAATTCAATGAAAAAATTAGAAAAAGCTATTGCTAGTAAAGATAAAGAAAAAGCACAAGACGCTTTAAAAGTTGCTATTAAAGCTATTGATAAAGCTAATAAAGCAGGTGTTTCTAAGAAAAATAAATCAGCTCGAAACAAATCAAGACTAACTAAGAAAGTTAATGCAATGGAGTAATTTTTACTTCATTTTTATTTACTTAACACTTACTTGTCACTTACACATAACTTTCATTATTTTTTTAATCAAATATTGAGATAAACATGCTATAATAAGGATGGTGATGCAAATGAAAAAAATTATTACTTGCCTATTTTTAATTGCTATCATTGGAGCAGTTTTATATTATCGAAATAATATTACTAATTATGTAACAAATGAAGTTATCTTACCAATAGAAAAAAAAGGTAAACCTGTTGATATAACTTATAATAGTTATAAATATGGTGATTGGCAAATTGTTAAAAATACAACAGATTTTAATGCTAAAAAATATGATGATTTTGATAATATCTTTTATACTATATTAAATAGTGGTGTAGATGAATTTACATTTTACTGTTCAAAAGAATATGAATCTTGTGTTCAAGATGTTCAAACATATGTAAATTCTGATCAAAATCTAGGAAATATTAATAATTTAATCCATCCATACAATTCATTTAAGAATATTCAAGTAACAGTTACTAATTATGGTAAAATTACTATTAAAGTTAACCACATATATACAAAGGAACAAATAGATTATGTTAATTCTGAAATAGAAAATTTTATTAAAAATAATATTAATACTAGTATGAGTGATCAAGATAAAATTAAAGCTTTTCATGATTATATAGCAAACAATACAAGATATGACCAAAGTGTTAAGACTGTTGAAGATAAGTTAGCTCTTTCTTCATATAATGCATATGGATTGCTTGTTAATCATAAAGCTATATGTGGTGGATATACTGATGCTTTGGCTATTTATTTAAATATGTTAGGATATACTAATTATCGTGTTGCGACTAATGAACATATATGGAATTTAGTAAATATTAATGGAACTTATTATCATATTGATGTTACTTGGGATGATCCAGTAACAAGTAATGGTTCTGATCAATTATTACATGATTATTTCTTAATTAGTAATGCAACATTACATCAAAAGGATCCAAATGAACATAATTTTAATGCTAACTTTTATTTAGAAGCAAACTAGAGATTTATATCTCTTTTTTTTCATTAAAAAAAGATAGACGTGCTATCCATTTTTAATATAATTATTTAGCTTGGTAACTAGTACCATTTAAATGTTGTTCACCCATTTGAACTAATCTTTTAGTGATTTCTCCACCAACAGATCCATTAGCTCTACTAGTTGAATCAGCACCTAAAGTTACACCTAATTCAGAAGCTATTTCATATTTCATTTTTTCGATTGCTTCTTTAGCACCAGGTACTACAAAGTTATTTGACTTATTCATTTGTTTCACCTCCTGTACACTAATATGATGTGTACAAAAGACAAAATAATACATAATTTTTATTGGTAATTTTTTACAATAATGAATTATTGTTTTTATTTAGATTACTAATTCTTTCAACATTTGAAATACATTCATCAATTAACGATTCATAATCAAATCTTTTTTCATATTCTAAACACTTTTCTATATTAGGATTAATAACTGGATGTTTCGGTAAAAAAATTGTACAACAATCTTCATAAGGTAGAATACTTGTTTCATATGTATCTATTTTTTTTGCAATATCAATTATTTCTAATTTATCCATACAACAAACAGGTCTAATTATAGGAATATTGGTTACACTATTAATAGTATACATGCTTGTTAAAGTTTGACTTGCAACTTGACCAATACTTTCTCCATTAATAATTACTTTATAATTATATTTTTCACATATCTTTGCAGCTATACGATACATCATACGACGCATAATAGTAATTACATAACTATCATCAACATTTTTATATATTGCTTCTTGTAATTTAGTAAATGGAACTATGTTTAAAACAATATTACCAGAATAATTATTAATTTTTTTGGTAAGGTCCATAACTTTATTTTTAGCTTGAATACTAGTATGTGGTGGAGATTCAAAATATAAACATTCTAAGTCGACACCTCGTTTAAGAGCTAAATAACCAGCTACTGGTGAATCAATTCCACCACTAAGCATTAACAGTCCTTTGCCCTGAATACCTACGGGATATCCACCTAAACCCAGTTGTTCATTAACATATATAAATGTTCCTTCCATACGTATTTCTATTTTAATAAGTAAATCTGGATTATGAACATCTACTTTACAATTAATATTTTTTAATAGTTTTGTAGCTACTATACGATTAAAATCCATACTATGAATTTCAAATGATTTTAAAGCACGTTTAGTATCAACTTTAAATGTTTGAAATGACATATTTGAAACAATGTCTAAAACTTTATTACATATTTCATCAGTATTAGTATTTACTTTATATACAACAACTATACTATGAATACCAAAAACCATTTTTAATTTGTTAACTACTTCATCGATATCTTTTGTTTCAATATACATTCTACTACGATCATATTTAATTATAAATTCATAATCTTTTAACATGCTTTTAATATTATTAACTAATAATTTAATAAATGCATTACGATTACCTTTCTTAGTAGTTAATTCTCCATATTTAATTAATATTAATTTATCCATAGTCACCTCTTACAATCAAAGAACTAGCTTTTAATCTAGTTCTTTTTATTTAATATTTAAAGCTTTTGTAGTAAAAGTATACTACATTTTAATGATTTTTACAAATTTCAGAAGCATTTTTCCAATATAATTCATGAAATTCTCCAATTAATTTTGATACTTGATTAAAAAATTCATTATAATCTGCATAACCTTTATTAGTCATTACAGCCAGTACATAAGGATTTTCATCAAAAATAATACTTGTATCATGCATTATTTCATAATGCCATCCTGATTTATGAGCTACCTTTGAATTATTAGTAGATTTAATTATAGGAAAAACGGAATTATAAAAGTTTTTCATTAATTCTTGTGATAGTTCATTATTTTTTAATGAATATTTATATAATTCTTTCATGTAAATAACACCATCAGCTGGACTAATACTACCCCATACTGAATCACTCCAAAAGTTTTTAGCGCCCTTTTCTTTCCAATATTTTTTTATTTCATCTTGATTATTTACTGAAGCTATCATCTGATATGCAACATTATCACTTTCAACAATAGTTCTTTTTACTAAATCTCTTAATTTATATTGCGAACCAAAACTAGCATATTGTAATGAACCAGATCCTTCAACATAAAAGTTAGGTGTATAAGTAATATCTGAATCTAGATTTAATTTATTTTCTTCAGCTTGTTTATAAACATATAAAGCAACTGGTGCTTTTATAGTGCTAGCGCTAAAGTAAGTTTGATCTTCATTATAAGATATATGAAGTCCTGTTGATAAATCTTCATAGGCAAAAGATAGTTTAAAATTAGCTTGATTAAAGTAGTCATATATTTCATTTAATTTATTTTTCATTTCATCTGTAAAGTTTTCTTCTTTTATATCTTTATGATAACAATTAATAAATCTTTGTGATTGACTATTCTGTAATTCGTTATTACTTTGATATGATACATTAATTTCTTGTTTATAATAGTTTTTTACCTTCCCATGAAATTTATATTTACTATAAACTGTTTGATATCCATAAATAGTTGTAAATAATAATCCAACTAAGAATGATGCAATTAACATACCTACTTTTTTACGTGTCAATATCATAACTATCTCTCCTAAAAATATTTTAACATCACTATTTGATTACAACAATATTTTTTTATATTTTTAATAGCTATTTGACACTTTCTTTACAAAAAAAAGAAGTTACCGTTTTGATAACTTCTTCTTATATATTTTTTAAAAACTTTTGACATATATTAGTTATTATGTCTTTATCTTCTATTGGATTGATAATATAACCATTATCTGTCTTAATATTTTCAACAATTATTTTTTCTTCTAATAATTCTTCATTATCATCTATTTGATTTAAAAATAAATATTCATGTTCACGCTCTTTTAGTATTTCAACAACAACATATCTTTTGTTATCATCTAGCGTTATGATACTTAATTTTTCAATCATCTAGTTTTTCCTCCAATAGAGTCAGCATTATAGTATCCAGTAACGCCATAAGAAGCATTAACATTTTTAACAGCAACTGCTGTTTGATAATATCCTTTATTTTGAAGTTCATTTACTTTATTAATTGCTTCCTTTTTTGTTAAATGCATTACTTTTCCATTACTTCTTAATTCATAAGTGTTTCCATTATCAGGACTAACAAATGATACAATATCATCATTTGATTTTAATACAGTACCAACAATTTCATTAGAAGTATTGTAACTATAATATGGAGTTTTTCCATTTGTTTTACTAGTAGCAGAGTATGCATCAGTATATATTGGACTACCTGTTGTGATTTTTACTTTTTTACCTAATAACATACTTTTAAATCTCTTATTAACTTTTGTCTTAGATTTAGTTTTCTTTGTTGTTTTAGTTTCAGACGGTTCATTTTGATCTTTATTTTTTATTATTTTTTTAGTAGCAGTTGATTTCTTTTTAGGTAATGTTTCAATTGTAATTTTTGTTGCATCCTTTTTACTATCTTCTTTTTTATTATTTGAACATCCCTTAAAAGCAAATATTGAACCTACTGTAACTGCTGCTAGTGCGATCGCACCACAACTTACAAGAATTTTCTTCTTCAAACTTTTCTTATTATTTGATTGTTCGATATTTGTTATTCTTCTTGTATTTCTTTTAATTTTACCAATAGTATTATTTTTAATGCCCTTAATAGCTTTCTTGCTTAAATTCTTTATTTTGTTCAATCCAGATAATGTTAAATTCTTAATATTTCCAAGTATTCCTTTTCGATTTGATTCTTCAGTTTCAAATTCATCTTCATCAAAATATTCTTCTGCTGGATTAATTTCTTTATTTATAAATATTCTATCAATATCTTGCTCGAATAGTTTATTTAAAGCATTATTTAATCTTTTTGATTTTTCTTTATCAGCAAATAAATCTTCTGAATCAACTAATTCTTGTATAGAATCATCTAATAATTCATACTCTATATTTTCATTATTACTTCCAAATACATCATCACCAATATGATAATCCTCTAATATTGGTTTTTTCTTGTTTTTAGAAGTATTTTCTTTTTTTGCTTCTTTTTTAAGCTCAATATAACCATCTTTTTCTAAAAGATCAATGTAGTATTCAGCTTCTTTTTGATTAATGTTAAATTGTTTTTGAATAATTGATGTATTAATTATATTTTGTGATAAGACAAAGTTAACAATTTTAACATATAATTCTTTATTAAAACTTATTTCATTATCTTTTTCTGACTCTTTATTATTGTTTTCAACTTCTTCTTCATCAATATCAAAACTATCTAATGAAAAATTATCTATTTCATCAATAATATCATCATCCATTTGATCTGGATCTAAAAGACTTGATTTCATATTAATAAGCTCATTATATATTTCTAAATATTTCTCAGGAATATATCTAGTTATACCATTATTTTCTACTAATTCTTTATTATCACTATCACTGTTTCCTATTCTTTCTATTAAACTATTAATAGCAGATAATTTAGTAACTGCATCAATATGTTCATCTAACATCATATCATTCGCAATATTATCATATGCTTCTTTGATTGAATCAGAATATATTTCGTCAGATTTAATACTCATATCTAATTTTTTACTAATGTTAATATAATCATCTACACGTTTTTGTAATGGATTAGTAAAAGTATTAAATTCTTCAATTAAACGGTCATAAGCTTTTTTCTCTTCTAACCATCCATCAAGTATTTCTTTATCTGTTTCTGATTTAGTTTCTTGATATCTTTTTTCTAAGTTTTCAATAATATCAAATAGTTGAATGTATAAATCTAACCACTCTTCCGTTTCTTTTCTTAATTTTTCAATATCACTTTTTGTCATATTACCCCCACCTCGCGCTGTATAATACCACATTTTAAAGAAAAATGCAAATTAAAAAGAACTATAAAAGTTCCTTAAATATTCTATTCTAATACTTTAGCAATAGTATCTTCTAAAATATGGATATAAACAAATATTCCTTCTAGAAAATCTTCTTCACTAACATTATCTTTGTTTAAATCTAATATTTCTCTATTCATTAATAAATCATCATTAATCTTTTTATCTTGATGAAGTAATTGTAATGAGGCTATTAAATACTTTAATTTACTAATTATTTCTTCTCTTTTATCATATAAGTTTAGTTTAGTATATGCCTCAATATATTTATCATAACTTTCTTTTAACTCTTCCATATTATCTTGTTTTAACCTCTCCATCGTTATTAAATTCATCAATATATTTTGAACTACTATCTAAATCTAAACCTTCAAATTCATTAAGTGGATTACTATAATTATTTAAAGGTTTTTGGTCTAGTGCTCGAACAGAATATGCTGTATACTGATTATAATTTCTATTAGCATCATCATAATTCTTTTTTTCACCATTTATTCTAGCTACTACCTTTTTAAATCTACTTTGATTTTCATATTCTGATTTGGCTTTTCGATATTCTGCTTGTGCGTTTTGATAATTCTCAATATATTGTGGTAATATTTCTTGATCCCTTTGAATTGCTTTTTGTATCTCTAAAGCTTTTTGACCAATTGAATCAGCAATTGCAACCATTCTAGTACTTCCAAAATATCTTTCAGTCTTATTATTATATAAGTTAACGATTGTAGTTATACTTTCTTCTAAAGTTTCTAAATAACTCATGTGTTTATAAATATTATCTACTCCTGATATGGTTTTATTACTTACTAGTTTATTTCTCGTTTTAATAATTTCGCTTATTATATAGCCTAAATATCTGTTAAATAATTGCATTTCATAATAAGCAGGTGTATATTCTTTATTCCACATATATTTCTTATCTTCAGCAGTTTTTATAACAAAATCAAGTAAATTATCAAATTCTTGCTTGTTGAAGGATGAAATACTATAATCTTTCCTACCAATCGGATCATACCTAAATTGATTTCTATCACGCAATTCCTGAAAATCAAATAAGTCTTGAACAGTCTTTACTTCTTTTAGTTCTTTATCATTATAATTCATAATATATACCTCTTTTCTATCATACTATTTT
>CACZQD010000007.1 GCA_902783215.1 uncultured Erysipelotrichaceae bacterium | reverse complement strand
TACCTAATTGATTTTTAATAATATTATTGTACTTTTGATCATATTTGACTAAATCACTAGCAATACCGATAAATCCATCTATTTTAATTTTATTAATTGTTTCGTTATCAATATACTTAGGTTTAATAATATCTAATGGAAAGAATGTCGCACGTCCCATATTTGCTTGTTTTAAGTATTTAATAGCCTCTTTAGCGCATTTTTCATTATCTACTACTATATAAGAAGAACTAGCTCCTAAAGCGATAGAAATAGCTTTAGAATACTCTTCATTAACTTCTATTAAATTACCTATCACACTGTGAATGCCACTTATTTTAGGATTATCTAGTACTTGTCTAACACTAAATGGTAGAGAACTATTATTATCAATGCTTTCTCTTAAACTATCTATTTTATTGCTACATATATTTTGTTCTCTAATCTTTTTTGTAAGATTAATCTCTAAATTATTTTTGCTATTTTTATTATCATTAATAGAACTATTTAATTTATTAATAATACTATCTAAATCATTAAGTTTAGTGTTAAATGAATCAATCTCTCTTTTAATATTTTCTATTTCATTATGCTTCTTTAATTTATCTTCTTTTAAAATTAATAAATTATTATGTAATTTTTGATCATCTACTTGATACTTTTGCCTTTCAGTTATGATTTGTTTCTGGCTATTTAACTGTTCAACTTTTTCTGTCATATCAAGTAATTGTTTTTGATAGTTCTTTATATTAATATCACATTCATTAATACTAAGTTTATATTTTTCTATTTGTGCTTCATTTTTTGATGAATTAGTTGATATATTAGTTAATTCATTAGTAAGTTTTTCAATCAATTCTTTATTTTTTTGATATTCATCATTAATAGTTGTTATATCTTTAACAATTAATGAAATTTCTAAATTTTGTAAATTAGAAGCTAATGCTTCATATTTTAAAGCTGCTATTTTTTGTTCTCTTAAAGGTTCTACTTGTACTTCTAATTCTTTAATTATATCGTTTACTCTCTCCATGTTGTCATGTGTACGATCTAGTTTTCTTAAAGCATCTTGCTTTCTTTTCTTATACTTTAAAACACCAGCAGCTTCTTCAAATATTACTCTTCTATCAGTTGGTTTACTAGATAATATCTCTTCAATTTTACCTTGTGAAATAATATTAAAACTTTCTTTAACAATACCACTATCCATTAAGATATCATTAATATCCTTTAAACGACATTTTTCGCCATTTAGATAGTATTCATTGGTACCATCTTTATATAGTCTTCTTTTAATTGATACTTCATCATAAGAAATAGGTAAATAGTTATCTTTATTATCAAATATTAAAGTAACTGAAGCAATATTCATTGGTTTACGGCTTTTTGATCCAGCAAAAATAACATCAGTCATGGCTCCATCACCACGCAATGATTTAATGGATTGTTCACCTAATACCCATCTTACAGCATCAACAACGTTACTTTTACCACTACCATTAGGTCCAACTACCCCAGCTATATTTTTATCTAAATCAATAACCATATTATCAGCAAATGATTTAAATCCATGTGCGACTATTTTCTTTAAGTACATATCTTCACCTTATTTCCTTAATAATTATAACAAATTAATCTATTATTTACAAGTAATTAAAAGGAAATAGCGATTATTTATTGTATATTATAAATGGAGGCTAAGTTAGTGTCTACTCCTAAAAAAGGAGGTGATTTTATGAATAAGAAGGATTTATTTCTCTTTTTCTCTAAATGACACAGATTTATTACTATTATCGTTTTTTCTATCCTTAACAAGTTTAGTTGGTATCTCACGACCTGTCTTTAAGATAAATCTTATTACATCAGGCCTTTTATTTCCATTATCATCAACATCTCCAACTATTACTTTTTCTATTAGTGCTTCAAATGAATCTCTTGAAAATTCTTTTAAAGGTCTTAAATGATTATTTAGGACTTTTTCTATTTCTTTTATTTTATCAGCAATATGTTTGTTTTGATTTCTAATTTCTACTAATTCATTTCTTTTAGTTTCGATGTTTTTTAATTCTGTTTTTAATTCACTTTCTTTTGTTAAATAAAGATTTTTATCAATACTATTTTCTAATCTCATATCAACTAGTTTAGATAATTTATGTTGTATCTTTTCTTCTTGATTATTTAACTTTTCAATTTCTTTAGAACAATCATTTTCTTCTAATGCACTTTTAATTGCTTGTAATAATTTATCCTTATTCTTAAATTTATTTTCAGCAATAGTATTATGTATTTCAATAAAGGCTTGTTCTAAAGCATCCTCACGAATTAATACGGAATCTTTACAATTTTTAGAATCATATATTTTTTGATAACATTGCCAATATACATTTCTAGATCCATCTTTCTTTTTACTACCAACACGTCTAACAAAAGTAGTGCCACAAAATCCACAACAAATCTTACTGCTAAATGCATATTGCTTACTATAATTTGAATGATGTTTACTTCCTTTTGGTATTATTTTAGCATTTCTTTTCTTTAATATCTTTTGAGCTTTATCCCAAACTTCTCTAGATATTATTGCCTTATGATGTTCTTTAACATAATATTGATCTTTTTCACCAAAGTTTCTAATATGTTTGTGAGTGATAGGACTTTCCGTATAATACTTTTGTCCACAGAGATCACCAATATATTTTTCATTCATTATTATGTGACGAATAGTAGATTGTTCCCATTTTTTACCTGTTAAAGTAAATATTTTTAAAGAATTTAGTTTCTTGGCTATTGCTCTACCGCCAAGTCCATCTACATACCAATTAAAGATCATCTTAACAACTTCGGCTTGTTCTTCATTAATAACAAGTTCTTGTTTTTCTTTATTCCAATCATAACCATAAGGATTTGCTTTACCACAAGGTTCTCCACGTTTCATTTTTGCTCTAAATCCCATTTTAACATTTTGTGATATCGATTCACTTTCGGCTTGTGCGAATGCACTATACAAAGTTAAGAACATTTCACTATCTAATTCTATAGTATGGATATTTTCCTTTTCGAAATATACATCAACTTTATTATTTCTTAACTGTCTAACATATTTTAATGCATCAACGACATTTCTTGCAAATCTGGATATTGATTTGGTTATAATGATATCTATCTTACCATTTAAAGAATCATCAATCATTCTCATAAATTCAGTTCTATTTCTTACTTGTGTTCCTGATATTCCTTCATCAGCATAGATACCAACAAATTACCAATCAGGATTCGATTTAATCTTTTCAGTATAGTATTTAATTTGCGAACTATAACTTGTTAATTGTTCATCACTATCTGTACTTACTCTTGCATAAGCACATACTTTCTTTTTAAGATTTACGATATTAGTATTTTCTTTTTTAGAATTGAGATTACCTGCAATAATCTCAACTTGCGCCATCTGTACCTCGCTTTCTTTTTATATTTAGAGTTTAACGTTCTCTATAACTATATTATACCTTATTTTTGGTAAATCTGTAGCGATTAATAAAAACTTTTTATTTTTTCTTTAATAACGTAATACTGTTTTTCATTTATTAAATTGATTTTTAATAAATATGAGATAATAGACAAGTTAATTGATTTATCAATAATATTATCTATTTGTAATTGTGTTAATTGTTTAGTTTTATCACTCAATTTATTTCCCCCTTTCAAATATGTTTTTAATTATAATTTTTCATAAGTAATCTCATTCCTTTCTTTAATACTATTTAATAATGCTTTTTGGATAGACAATAAAATAAAAACTTGTATTTCTACAAGCTAAATTATTAAAAATAACAATAATATCCTTAAGTATAGTTTAAGCCATAACATATAGTTTTCTTACCCCTTAATATTTCTTTGAAATTAGTTCTTTGAAATATGTTATGGTTTAAACTTGTATTCATCTTATTTTCATAAGATAGGTTCTGATATAAGCCTTAATATCTTACCGAGCCTTTATTAACTAGAGTAATACAACTAGTTAAGTGCGATTGAGTACATTCCGTTTGAGTATTCCTTATATATTAGATATTTTAATTCTTCTAATATTTTAAGACTATTTCTCAAACCTTTGTTTTTTATGTTCACAACTTTTTGTATCTCCCCAACATTTATATCAGTAACAATTCTCATTGTACCTTTACTATAAATATACGAGTAGATCAACTTTGCTTCTTTTGGAATTCTTTTATCTTTCCAAATTTCTTGTGGTACTTCTAGATGTTTAAATTTCATTCATAGATTTCCTCCTTTCCATCGTTTTGATGAGATTTACATCAAAACAGCATTTAGTTTAACACATTATTTTGACTTTGTCAACACTTTATATTGACTTTTACATCATTTTATGATATATTTATATCAGCCAACGCAGAAAGGTGGTTAAAACTTATGAAAAAGAATACTACTGAATTAGGAAAAGTTATAGCTGAAGCACGAGAAAAAGCTGGTATTTCACAAAGGGAGTTATCTCGTCGAGCTAATATGAATTGTGCGGAGGTATCTCGCATCGAAGCAGGACAAAGATTAAAACCTAATGTTTTATATTTGAAAGGACTTGCTGAAACACTAAACTTAAGTATGTT
>CACZQD010000006.1 GCA_902783215.1 uncultured Erysipelotrichaceae bacterium | reverse complement strand
TCATTTCTTCTTTTGGGATATTTTCTGTTAGTAATTTATGATAATTAACTGTATCAGGTATATTAAATCCTTTCATTCTATAACTAGCAAACTTTTTATATGAATCATTCTGAAACAAATACACAAAGGCATTAATACATTCTTCATAGTTTTTGCACTCATATGTTGCTAATACAACTTGATTTAAAATGTATACTTGATATTGTTTATTAATTTTAGATAATGTATTATATAACACATAATTGTTATTATTTCTTAAATCAGTTTCTTTTAAATATTCAACTGCATCTCTTAAAATAATTTTATCTTTACTAATACTGTGAAAAACTAAATTATCTGTAAAAGACATTATATATTCATGATATTTTTGATAATCTTTAATTTCTATATCATATTTAGGAAAAAATGGATTTGGATTAATATTATTACCACTAGAATTATAAAGTGAACGCCATTGGCGTAGAGAATTAATATATTCTTCATAAATAATTGTTTTTGAACTATTTGGATTCAACATTAAAGTTTTTTGATCTTGTTTAATGCGCATTAAAACACTAGTTAAAAACTTCTCTATTTGATAAACTTTTAATTTTGTTAATGAAGCATCATCAATATTCATATTATCATTCTTCCCTCATTTTCATCGTATCTTGCCTATATGAAGTATCATTACAGTATATATGAAGATATCCATTTTCAACTCTTAAAGCATAATCAGGGCTTGATTTATCATTATTACATCCATCTACTTGATAATTAACATATAATTCATCTAATGTAGGTTCTACTCCATTATTACCAATAAATTCATTATATGCAGCTTGTACAGCATCAAAATAATTCTTAGAATTTTGAACATCCTTAACATCTTTTGAATGATTAATAGTCTGAATAACATCTTTATTATGATCAGTTATTGGATCAGAACATCCAACCATTAAAAATAATAAAGAAATAACTAATAAACTCTTTTTTACCATAACGCACCTAACTTTCTTAAATTAATAATAACTAGTATAAATAGTATGAATAACGCAATTAAACAATACATAAAAGTTCTAACTCCCCACTTCATATAGTCACTCCTATGATAATTATACTATACTTTTATTAAAATTTCCACTTTCTTTTATTGTTTTTTACATCAATGAGCATTGAAATAAAAACTATCATAAAGAATAATAAAACAATACCTCCAATAGAACCTAAAGTAATAGCTATAATAAAACCATAGTTATTAGATGCTTTAACAGGCCTAATCTTTCTATAATTCATAGATTTTTGCATTTTTTTATTATATGTAATATCTATTGTCTTTATAACTTGACCATCATACTCCAAATTAACATGTCCTAAAATAGAATTCTTTTTAATTTTATTATCTATTGTCTTTATTCCTTTATATTCTATTTTTACATCATCTAAGCTTGCTTCATTTGGAAGTAGTACATCAACTTCCTGATCAGAATATACTTTTACATCATCTTTTTTATTTGATGATACACTAATTAAATAATCATCTACATTTATAATTTTCTTTCTTGAAAAATTATCAAATACTTCTGTGTATAATTTAATTGCATCTAAAATGTGCTTATTTGATTTTACATCTGCTGTTACTACAATATAAGTAGTACCTTCATATTCAGCATATGAAGCTAAACAATTCATAGCTTCTTTAGTATATCCGGTTTTACCTCCTAATATATAATCACTATATGGAGAATCAATTTGATATTTATTAACTAAATCATCAATAACATTATATAAAACTATCTTATTATCAGAAGTAGTATATGTATCTTTTGAAATAATTTCTTTAAATTTATCATTTTCTAAAGCATATTTAAAAAATAGCATTGTATCATAAACAGTTGAATAATTATCTTGATCATACCCAACAACATTAGTAAACTTTGTATCTTTAAGACCTAACTCATTAGCTTTTTCATTCATTAATTTTACAAATTCTTCTTCACTACCAGCTATATTATCAGCTAATGCATATGCTGCATCTGCTCCCGATTTAAACAATAATCCATATAATAAATCTTGATATGTCGCTTTACTTCCTATTTCAAAGCCAACAATAGCTAAATTTTCTGAATAAACATTTTTATAATCATTTTCTGTTATAGTAATAGATTCATCAAAATTTTCAATATTTTCAATAGCCACAATAGCTGTCATAATCTTAGTCATAGATGCTATTTTTATTCTTTTATGAATATCTTTTTCATACATCATCATATCATCAGTAACATTATAAAGTAATGCATAATTAGACTCAACATCTACATTTATATCATTTAAAGCTTTAACTTTAATATCTATCATTAACAGCGAAACTAATAAAAACAAACATATAAATTTTTTCATAGCATCACCTCGCACTTATAATTATATCATAGATTTTTACTTCTTTTTTATCGACTTTCATAGTTTACACACTTTTTACAGGGAAAGTGTAAAGAAAAACTCTTTAGCCATTATAACTAAAGAGTTTTTATGTGTAAAGTAACTACTTTATTATTTTTATAATATCTTCAATTGATAACATCTCTTGATTACCAGTTTCCATATTTTTTAAACTATATAAACCAGTTTCTACTTCATTACTTCCAACAACAATAACATATTTAATATTATTTTTATCTGCATAACCAAAACTTTTTTTCATTTTACGACTATTCATTTCAATTAAAACTTTAATACCATTTTCTCGTAATTTTGTAGCAATATTTAAACATTCTAACTCTGTTTCCATAGGAATTATCAAAACATCTATTAATCCTTGATTAACTATATCATTCTTTAATATTTCATAGATTGGTTCTAATCCAAAACTTAAACCAACAGCTGGATACTCTTCACCATTATTCATAAAATCAGTGATAATTTTATCATATCTTCCACCGCCACCAAGTGATGAAGTAATACGGTTTTCTTTATCAAAGAATTCATAAACAGTACCAGTATAAATACCAAGACCACGAGCTAATTTAGGATAGAATAATACACAATTGTTTAAGTTTAATTTATCAATATAATTTTGTAATTCTATACACTCATCTAAACCGCTCTTTAATATGTCAATACTAGTTTCATTAAATAAATATTTATACTCATCTAAATCTTTACTAAATAAGTTAAATATTTGATCAACTTTATCTTTATTTATATTTATTTTATTAAATTCTTTTGCTAGTTCTTCATAAGTTGTTTTTTCAATTCGATCTATTAAAGAAATAACTTTATCAATTAACTTATCTTCAATATCTAAACTAAGTAATAAACCAGTCATTAATTTACGATTATTCCACTTAATTTCAATATCAATATCTAACTTTTCAAAAATACTTTTTACCATTAATAATTGTTCAGCTTCAATATACCTTCCATTAATACCTACAACATCAACATCACATTGATAAAATTCTCTAGCGCGTCCTGCTTTAACTGGTCCATTTCTAAATACTTTACCTATTTCATATCTTCTAAAAGGCATTTGTAAATCTTTATTAAGACCAATAACCTTACAAAAAGGGATAGTTAAATCATAACGAAGTCCTAAATCACGATCAGCTTGATCAGTTAAACGATATACTTCATTTAGTATCTCAGCATCATCACTATATTTATAAGCAAGCAAATCAAATTTATTTAAGATTGGAGTTTTTATTGGTAAATAACCATATTTTTCAAAATTTTCCTTTAAAGTATCTGTTATTTTATTTCTTAATACTTGTTGATTTGGTAAAAAATCAGTCGTTCCTTTTAAATTTTGTAATTTCATTAAATCACCTCAGTGCCTAAATTATATCATATTTTAATATAAACAACAATTACTTTAATTTATTTTTACTATTTATATTACTAATTATTTGATCAGGAAAACGATCTTTAATTGAAGGAATATTTTTATAAACATCAATGCCTTTTTTGAAGTAAAATTCATCCCACATTAAATCATGATTATCCCGTATATTACTATATGTTTCATTTTTAATAACGTCAATATGATAATATGTGCCATCATTAGTCATATCAGCTAATTTTTTATCATTAGGATGTGTTGTATAATAATAATACATATAATGAACATTTTTAATAATTTTTTTAGTTAAAGCTTCTTCTATTGATATAATTTCATAATCTCCATTTTCATAACGAATTTTAACATGATCTCTTTCATCCTTACTACAATTCGTTATGTTATTTCCTTTGTAAATAGTAGAACTACCCTGTTTAAATTCAATAGATAATAAACTAAATTCTTCCTTTTGAGAATAATCACCATAAAAACCGCCAAATTTATTTTTCATATTATAAAACTCTTTTCGAGTTAATTCTTTTTCAAATAAGAATAGTTTTTTTGCTTTAACTATTCCTAATTTGCGTGCATCTTCATAACTATATCCCTCAATATCTTGATAATCTTTATTTTGATAAAGATAATATCTTTTATCAATATATTTACCCAATTTATTATAAATATATGGATCATCTTTTATATCAATACCATACATATTTTTGTACATTTTTTCAATTAATTCTTTTATTTTAGCATTATTATGTTTTCCATGGGCTGGAGATATATTTAATTCATCAATTAGTGATTTTGCATCTTCTTTTGTTAAATATTTATCCAAATATTCTTTAAATTCCTTATCATCCCCTGAAAAAATATAATTCCATACTACTTTTGGGCCTAAAGTTTCAATCAATGACTTTAAATTAGGAACTGAACCATTATAATCACCACCATCTTTGCCAAAAAACTCTGTATTTATAAGTGATGCACTTGATTCTTTAAGATAGATTGGGCAATCAATAGACTGAAACAAATGAATATATTCATGAATCATAATAGATTTCTTTTCCTCATTATTGTCATCAATTTTCTCAAATTGAGAATCTAGATGAAGAATATTACTTAAATCATAAAATCCACCACCATTTGAAGCATCATATTTAACATTTATATCTTTTAAACGCATTCTAATAATATATTCCATATCGGTTCCTTCATAGTAAGGAAAAATATAATCAAATAATGTATCATTAATTAAACATTCTTTTTGCTTTTGCGTTAAACCTGTTGAATCATTAATTAACTTTTTAGCTTCACCTTTAGTAATATTCTCTAGCCCCATCATTGATGATACTTGATATTGTAGATGAGGAATATCATAAAATTTAAATTGATCACTCATCATATATGAAGTAGTCCAGCCCACAACACTTAAACCCATGAAAGCAATGTATGCTAGATTAA
This sequence comes from uncultured Erysipelotrichaceae bacterium, assembly GCA_902783215.1. Taxonomy (GTDB): domain Bacteria; phylum Bacillota_I; class Bacilli_A; order RF39; family UBA660; genus RUG12438. The sequence goes on along the minus strand of CACZQD010000006.1, from coordinate 451 downwards.
AATATATAACAATGTTACTTATTCTAAACATCTTTAAAGTTTTTTTCAGATTTTTATCTTTATTTTTATATAAAATAGCATCTTGTCCATTATAATGATAAAACATCATAAAATCTTCACAACCATCTTTTAAAAAATGTTTAATATTATTTTCAACATCAAGGTACACTTTATAACCTTTTTCATCGCCAATATATCTATGATGTTTTTTCACTCTAATTAAATTATATACATCTTTTAAAATATTTTTATCTAAATCATAAATCATTTTATTTGACCATTTGAATCCATAATAAACTAATTTCTGATTTAATGATTTAATATATAAACATTGTGTTGTATTGTTTTGTTTATCCTTCCAAACTAAACTAAGCATAATATCACTCCAATATAATTATATCACATGTCAACAAAAAAGATAAAACTAATTATCTTATTATTTTTTATAATA
>CACZQD010000005.1 GCA_902783215.1 uncultured Erysipelotrichaceae bacterium | reverse complement strand
TTTCACCTCCATTTCTGACCTAATATTCTATCATATGATTAAATATATATCACATTTAGGGGGTCACCATGTATTATAAAAAATAAAGAAATTTTACTTTTTTTCTTGTCTTGTATGATTATTAATGTTATAATTATATATGTGATGACTCCTTAGCTCAGTTGGTAGAGCAACTGACTCTTAATCAGTGGGTCTAGGGTTCGAATCCCTAAGGGGTCACCATTTAAAAGAATAAAGGGTATTTAATACCCTTTTAATTTTTTATAGGAGGATAAAGTGAGAAAAGATACAAATGAAGAAAAACAAATGATTAAATTGTTAAATAGAAATGCAACTAAAATAGAAGAAATTAATAATAGTAGAACTAAATCAATGTTAGATATGCATAATCATGGAAAAAGTTATTTTATCAATGGTGATTGGCAAGAAGAAATCATCGCAAATTATAAATTTTTTATTAGTATGATAGGATTACTGGAAGCTCGTATTATTGGTATTGCTAGAAATATTAGAAATAATAGTAATAGCTCAATTGAGCTAAGTAATCATCTAGATATTTTAATTAATAAAAGACAAAAGATTGTTAGTCATTATAAAGAACAGGCACCTGAGCAGGATTTAGATATTATTAAAAATATTATTGACAAACCATTTACCTTTGAGCATTTAGGTGATATATATGCTGATTTAGAGATAGAAAACTATAAGTATAATTTACACCAAGAATTTATAGATGCATACAATACTGGATCTAAATTATCTCAAAATTGTGATATTAAAAAAATATATTTATTATATACTAGACTATATTTAACTGTAACTAGAACAAAAGTAAATAATAGTGAAAGAATACATAAAACTGGTAATGAAAAAGTATTACGCAATATATTACATCACAAGAATAATATAGAAAAAAATCGTGAAGGATAATAATCACGATTTTTTTGTTATACTTATTCCATCCCCTACTTCATAAAATTCAGTAATATATTCATTATTATTTTTTAGAAAATCGATATACTTTCTAATTTTTCTAATCATTTGTTTTGTATTACGATTATGTGTTTTACTTTCATCTTCAACCATTCCGTGAAAGCTTAAATTATCAGTTATGATAACTCCGTTAGTATTTAAATTATGTTTGTATTTTTCAAAAAATTTAATATATTGACTTTTAGCTGCATCAATAAATATTAAATCATATTTATCATTAATATTTGTATTTAATGCATCATCATATATAATTTGTATTTGATTATCTAAATTAAATTTATGAATGTTTTTTTTTTTTTTTTTATACATTTTATCATTTCTTTCGATTGTCGTAACTTTAATATCTTTACTTATTAAAGCCATATTAATCGCTGAATAGCCAATTGCTGTACCAATTTCTAGAATACTTTTTATATTATGACTTTTTATATAGTGGCACATAAATTCAATTCCATCTTTTTGCATAATTGGCACATTGTTGTTTTTAGCATATTCTTCTAATACTCGTACCATAATCCCTCGTTTTTTAATTTAGCAATTATTTGATTATGTTCGTTAAGTGTTTTAGAAAAGTATGATTTGCCTTTTTTGTCACTAACAAAATAATAATAATCTGATTGTGTTGGATTTAAAACAGCAGCAATTGATTCAATACTAGGATTACTAATTGGTCCAATTGGGAGTTTAGCCATCATTGAATTACTTCTTGTATTATATCCATTATCAGCTGTTATTTCATTCATATAAAGATCTCTATCTCCCATTTCTACTTTAGCACCATAATATGTTGTAACATCGCTTCCTAAATTCATATTACTATTTAATCTATTATAGAATACTGATGCAATACCATTTCGATCTTCAATATTTAAGCCCTCTAGCTCGACTATAGATGCTAAAGTAAGTAATTGATGAAAACTATATTTATTTCCTTCAATATTAGATTTATAATCAGTTAGTTTTTTATCCATTTGAGCAATCATTTTATTAAATATTTCTTCTATACTAACTTTTTTATCTTTAAATTGATATGTATTTGGATATAAATAACCTTCTAATGAATAATATAGTTGATTATTTAATATACTACTATCAATAAACCAATATTTATTAATTAAACTATTTAAATAATTAGTATCTTTTAATTTATTTAAAACATCTTCTTCTGTATTGTTAGTATGCTTAGTAATAACTTTAATAATATCTTTCATATCATATCCTTCTTTAAAAGTCATTACTATTTCATTTGGATTTTTACTTTTTCCTTGAAGTGTTTTAATAATATCAGATACTGTCATACTTTTATTTAATTCATATATACCTTTTTGTATTTGTCCGGGTTGATTAAATTTAATATATAATTTGTAAAAAAACTCTGATTTAATTAAATCTTTAGATTTTAAATCTTGAACAATATTATAAAAATTACTACCATCTTTTACGTTAAATTCAATACTAGTTTTATCATTACTAACACTTTTAATACCGTTTTTATAAGCTAAATAAAATCCCCCTAAAGATAATATACAAATAATAATTAAAACAAAAAATATTTTTATAACTAACTTCATAGAAATAAAAGAGTACTACTACTCTTTTCCCTCACTTGCATTTGCTTCATTCTGTAATTCTTCTAATATTGTTTCAATTATTTTCCATTCTTTATCTGATTCTATTGGTAATAATTTTGTTTCTGGCTCATTAGGATTATAAATAGATGCAAATACTCTTACATTCCCTTCTTCATCAAAACTATTATCGGTATAAACAATATAGTTTTTCTTTGTTTCATCTGATTCAAATGTAAATAAAACTTCACATTCTATTTCTTTTCCTTCATCACTTATTACTTTAAATGTCATTACTTCTTGATCCATATTCTCATTCCTTTCCCTTTTCTCTATCTAAATATGTCTGCAAAATAATATTTGCAGCTAATGAATCTATTTTTTTCTTTCTCTTCTTACGTGATATATCAGCTTCAAGCATATAATTAGTAGCTTGAACTGTAGTCAAGCGTTCATCTTGCATAATTATTTCTAAATTAGTCCATTTAGTTAATAATTCCTTATATTTTAATGTTTCTTCGCCTCTAAAACCAATACTATTATTCATATTTTTAGGTAATCCTAGTACGATTTTTGAGATATTATAATCAGTTATTATTTCAAGCAGTTTTTCTTTTGTACTCTCATAATCTTGATTGGAAAACCTAATAATAGTTAATGGATTAGCAATAGTAAGTGATTCATCACTTATTGATACTCCTAAGGTTTTAGTTCCTAAATCAAGTCCTAAATATCGCATTATTTTTCTAAATATTTTCTAACTAAAACTTCTAATATCTCAGTACGATCAAATTTCATTATTTTATTTCGAGCTTCTTTGTGACTAGAAATATATCCAGGATCACCACTCATTAAATATCCGACAATTTGATTAATAGCATTATATCCTCGTTCATTTAAAATATAAGCAACTTCTTTAATAGTTTCAGCAATCAATTCGCTTTGAAAATCTGACGAATTGTAAACTTTTGTCTGATCCATAACCCACGTCCTCTCTTATGAATACATTTTAATTTTAACATATTAATATTTGTTTGTAAATAGCAATTGTCTTTTTATCTAAAAAAATACCACCTTTATCTAGATAGTACTTTTTGACCAGTTGATACTTTAATAACACTCTCATATGGGATAAATTCATATATATAGTTCATTTTTCTTTTGACGCTATCTATCCCAGTTTCTTTTTTTACTTGTATATTATCTTTTCCTAATCTAACTAAAGTTCCAACTGTAGTTGTTAATTTTCCATCTAATAACTTTGCAACTATAAGCTCACTATTAATAAATTTTTCTAATTCTTTTTTCATGTTAGTCTCCTTTCACACATAGTTCTACATTATATCAAATATTATGTAAAAGTCAATCATAAATTCACGAAAAAGTATTATTATTGAATATAATGATTTAGTTTATTAAAAAAAAACGTTAAAACCGACGATGAGATTTTCGGTTATAACGATTATTTTTTTCATATATGTAATGGTTTTTCTTCTTAGTTAATTGTAAATTGTGTTTATTTGATTTCTTTGGATAATTAATTTTTTTCTTATTATCTTCTGGACAAATATTTACATTTAATTCTTCCACTAATTTTTTATTATTATGCATTTTTAGTATTTTGTCTAGTAAATCTACTTCATTATTTTTTAATTTATCATATTTAATTCTAAAAATAGAATCATTAAAGTGGATTTCATAGTAATCATCATATTTAATAAGTAAATATCCGATTTGATCAATTATTAAAAATCTAATTACTAAATCAATTATATATTCAATATTATTAGTCCAAATATTAATTATACGCATATTATCCCTCCCAGTTGATTATTATAACATGTCTTTTAAAAATTGTCCAGTATAGCTATTACTTACTTTGGATACTTCTTCAGGTGTGCCAGTGGCAACTATTTCTCCACCACCAGAACCACCTTCTGGGCCTAAATCAATTATATGATCAGCAACTTTAATAACATCTAGGTTGTGTTCTATAACAAGTACTGTATCACCATTTTCAACGATGCGATTTAAAATATCTAAAAGTTTTTTAATATCATGTGTGTGTAGACCAGTTGTAGGTTCATCTAATATAAATAATGATTTACCTGTTGGTTTTTTCTGTAATTCTTTAGCAAGTTTAACTCTACCTGCTTCACCACCAGATAACGTTGGAGCACTTTGTCCTAATTTAACATATGAAAGTCCAACATCCATAAGCATTTGTAATTTCTTTTTTACTTTTGGAACATTTTCAAAGAATTCATAAGCTTCTTCTACTCGCATATTTAATACATCATAAATGCTTTTTCCTTTATATTTGACTTGTAGTGTTTCTGTATTATATCTTGTCCCACCACATACTTCACAAGGAACATACACATCAGGTAAAAAGTGCATCTCAATTTTTTTCACACCATCACCCCAACAAGCTTCACAACGTCCACCTTTGACATTAAATGAAAATCTCGATTTATCATATCCTCGAATTTTTGATTCTTTCATGGATGCAAATAAATCTCTTATTTCATCGAATAAACCAGTATAGGTTGCTGGATTACTTCGAGGCGTACGTCCAATTGGATCTTGTGATATATCAATTACTTTATCAATATTTTCAAGACCAATTATTTTTTTATACTTACCAGGTTTTTCTTTTGATTTATAAATATTATTGAATACACTTTTATAAAGTATTTCATTTACTAATGTACTTTTACCACTTCCTGATACACCAGTTACACAAACAAATTTGCCAAGTGGAATTTTTACATTGATATTTTTTAAGTTATTCTCTGCAGCTCCTTTTATTTCTAAATATTTTTTATTTCCTTTTCTTCTTTTCTTTGGTACATCTATTTTCATTTTACCACTTAAATACTGACCAGTGAGACTTTTTTCGTTTTTCATAACTTCTTTTGGTGTGCCACTAGCAACTATTTCCCCACCATGTAATCCAGCTAAAGGTCCTATATCTACTAAATAATCTGAGGCTAACATTGTATCAGTATCGTGTTCTACAACTACTAATGTATTACCTAAATCGCGCATCTCAAGTAGTGATTTAATTAAACGATTATTATCTCGTTGATGAAGTCCAATACTAGGTTCATCTAAAACATATAATACTCCAGTTAATCTTGAACCAATTTGAGTAGCTAAACGAATACGACTAGATTCTCCTCCAGATAGTGTACCAGCCATACGACTAAGTGTGAGATATTCTAGTCCCACATTAACTAAAAATGTAAGTCTAGATAAAATTTCTTTTATAATTAAATCACTAATTTCTTTTTGCTCAGAATTGAGTTTTAGATTACTAAAAAATTCCTTTAATTCACCTATTGATAATTTAGTAACTTCAAATATATTTTTTTTGCCAACTAATACCGATAGTACTGATTCATCTAATCTAGCACCCTTACATTTTGGACAAGTGGATTCTATCATAAATTTTTCAATCCAATCTCTAATCCAGCCACTTTTAGTTTCAATATAACGTCTTTCTAAATTATTAATCACGCCTTCATAATATGAAGTAGTACTTCTTGTATTACCATTTCTTGATAAATAATTAAATTCCATTAAATCATTAGATCCATAAAGAATAATATCTAATTTTTTCTTTGATAATTTACTAATTGGAATATCAAGATCAATATCATAGTATTTAGCAACAGTATGTATTTCTGTAAATGATGTAGATGCATCTAAGTTTAAAG
>CACZQD010000004.1 GCA_902783215.1 uncultured Erysipelotrichaceae bacterium | reverse complement strand
TTTCCAAAAAATTCATTTTTACTAAAGGTATTATACTTAAAATCCCAAGTAGTATCAGCAGAATATGTAGAATCAATACCAATTCTATTGCCATCCAAATCCATCAAATATTGACGATTTTCATTTATCCTGTTGGATACAATAGCAATCTTACCATGAAATTTAATAATATTATCATTATATTTTTTTAATTCTATTGGCCTTTCTTGGTAATCCATTATGCACCATTTCTTTTTTGATTTTAAATACATTAATCTTTCATCATCAATAATGAATAGACGACTATATTTTGGTTTAATTATTGTTTTCCCTTCTGAATTTATTAATCCTTGTTTTAAGGTTCCCCCTGCACCAACAATTGTAATAACAGCATGGTTATAGATAAAGCTACTTTTATTAGTAATTCCACTAACTTTTGAATCAATTAAAACTTTACCGGCTTTATCAATTAATCCATAATTTATTTCTCTAACCCAAAATGTTTGATTATCTTTATTATATTTTATATCTATATATTCTGGTTTAATAATATAATTACCTTGCTTGTCAATAACTCCATATAAGTCATTTTCAACAACGATGGCCATTCCATCCTCAAAATGAATATTATGTTGATATGCTGTATTTGATAAAAGACTAGCTTTGCCTATTTTTGTTTCCATACTAGCTATTTTGTAACCAAAAGTATCTTTTAAAATTAGTAAATTATCTTCAACATGGTCAATTTGATAATCAGTAATTTCTAAACAATCACTGGTGTCAATTGTTTGATAAGTCTTAAATTCAATCAAATCATTATCCATTTTATTCACCTTCCTTAAATAAAAATTTCTATGTATAGATGAACATTATCATAAACATCTAAATATTTTTAAATTGTATTATTATATATAATATATATATTTCTTATCATCTGATTTTTAATGATGAAGCATTTAAAGAATCTTTACTAACTTTATCATAGAAAGTATCAATATTTTGGTTAATATAGTCAGTTAAATAATTAACAAAAAGATTCATTTTATAAGCATTATCAAACTTTCTAATTGTTAATTTTAAATCATCTTGAATATCTACACAAAATAAATACTCAAAATGATTAATATCAATTAAACATCCTTCCACGCAAAGTGTTTCTTGATCATAAATGGAAACTTGCTGATTTCTAATTGGTTGAACAAGTTCTTTACCATCTAAATTAATAACTTTCGTAATAATATTATTTTGATTATCTTTATCAACAATTATGATTAGACCATCTTTTTCACTTACTTGAGTAGCTTTATCTTTTAATGTATAGAATATTTTTCCTTTTAAATTAGATAAATAAACACAATCATTAATCATAATTTTAGCTACATTCTTACTGATAAATTGAATATCTTTACATCCTGATATTAGTTCTTTACCCTCGTCATTAATTAAACCATAATCTCCATTGTCATAAAATATAGCTACTCCATGATAAAAATTATCAATTCTTTGATACTCTCTTTCAGTAATCATTTGATTATTAAAATCAATTAATTTTTGTCCAAAAAAACTAATAGCTTTTACTATACCATCTTTAATAAATGATAAACCTTTATAAACATCAGACACTTGATTGCCAGATTCATCAATTATAATTCTACTAAGACCATTCCAAGCAACAGCATGTTCATAAGTATAATTAGCAACAAAAGTATAATGAGGCTTTTTGATATTTTTGCTTATTTCTTTTAATTCGTTATTATGGTAATCAATAAATTTATACTTTTTGCCATCATTAACTAATAATACTTTATCATTAACATAAATAATATTTTGATATTCAAAAGGAATAATTATATTATTATTGTCATCAATTACCCCATCTTTAGTTTGAAATTTTGAAATAAAGTTTGTATCTTTTGAAGCTATATATAGATTACTAGTTAAATATTTTATTCTTAGATATTCTGCAGTAATTTTATTCTCTTTCATATTTAATAATCTACTTCCCACAAAGCTTTTATGTAGTACAAAATTGCCATCTTTTTGGTATTCAGGATGATATTCGCTCATAGTTATTATGATTTTACCACTTTTATCCATTACTCCATAATTCATTACCCCATCATTACTTTCTTCTCTTATTTGATAGTATTGATCATTTATTCTTTCAACTTTGTTATAATAAGTTCCATTTAAAAGATTGGATTCCTCATCAATCACACCATATTTATTATCATCAAAACAAACAACTGCTTGACCATTTTTGAAACATTCAATACTTTTGTACCAACTTAATTGATTATCATGATTAGAAATGTTTTTTGATTTTATCGAAATAAAACTATATTGATTATTGTTTTTCACGTAAATAATATCATCTTTAATATAATCAACATCATATGAAGTATAAGAATTATAATTATATAAATTAATTTTTTGATATTTCTCTATTGTCATATTCATACTCCTTACATTTTTGACTTTTAGAATTTATGACAAAAATTCCCCTATTTGATTGATTATTATACTAAATTTATAGAAAATGTCAAATTAAAAATAGTCAAAAAAAATAGCACGAAACTATTTAATTAAAATCTATTTTTTTAATTATTATTATTATTAAAAACTATTGTTTAAAGCATTCATTAATAGTATAAATTTTATAGAGGATATCAGTTGTTGAGTGTCTACCAAATCTCTAATAGAGAGGAGATTTGATAAAGTGAAAACTAAGACTTTTATTTTAAGAGTCCTAAAGTTCATTTCTCTCATTTTAATATTCCTAATCATTTTGACTATAGTAATAAAGAATAACATCTAATCCTAAATTAAATGCCTGTCTCAATTAAATGTCAAGGTAGACATTCAACTTGGCAAAACTGAATGTTCCCTTTTTTATTTTATATAACAAAACCTCTAGAAAAATCTAGAGGTTTGTCTGCACTCTGAAAAGAAAAAACTTAATTTTTCTTTTTAACAATTTACACCTTTAACATTTAATTCTTCTGGTTCTTTTTTCTTACCTTTTTTATCTTCTTCATACCATTTCTTTTTAGGTTTTTTACCAATATTTCTTTTTTCAATTTCTAACCATAGTTGACTTGAGATAAATAATGAAGAAAAACCACCAACTATTAAACCGAAAAGAAGAGCTAAATTAAAGTTTAATATTTCATATGATCCTAAGAATATTAATGATACAACTGGAATCATTGTTGTAAGTGTAGTTATAATACAACGCATTAATGTTTGTCTTAAACTTGTGTTGACTACTAACTCCAACTGATCAACACTTTTAATTTTATCATTATATAATTTCTTTTTATTTTCTCTAATACGGTCAAATACAACAATCGTATTATTTATTGAATAACCAATTATTGAAAGTATTGCAGCAATAAAGATGCTTGTTACTTCTAAACGAAGTAGCGCGAATAAGATTACAACCATTAAACTATCGTGAATTAAAGCAACTATCGCGCTTACAGCATAACTAAATCTAAATCTTAATGAAATATAAATGATAATACCTATACATGCAATAATTAAAGCTTTTATAGCATTTAAAGTTAAATTCTTTTTAACAACATTAGATACTGCTCCAACACTTGTTGTTGCATCATATTTTTCATTAAAATATTTTTCTGTTTTAGCTGTTTTTTTAGCATTCAATACATCACTAATGGTTACATATACCGTTTTATCATCAATCTTTTCAATATCTTCAAATTTATAATTTAATTTAGAAATATCTTTTTTAATATCTTTAGAATTTATTTTTGATTTACTTGTTACGGTGATTGTTGAGCCACCTTTAAAATCGATTCCTAAATTTAAACCATTTTTATAAATGCATAATCCTCCAACAACAATTAATAAGCTAACAAGTACGAAAATAATTCGACGATATTTAGTATAAATATATGTTGGTTTACTTTCTTTTTTCTTTTCTCTATAACCAATAAATAAATTAAGATGTTTATCAAATTTACCACTACGAACAAATAAACTAATTAATAAACGCATTAGAAGAACCATAATAATAAATGTTACAACAATACTAATAATTAACATTGTAGCAAATCCTTTAACACTACTTTCACCAAATATAAATAGTATAACAGCAGCTATTAAAGTAGTAACATTAGCATCCAATATTGATACAAATGACTCTTTAGTACCTTCAATATATGCTGTTTTTAAACTTACTTTTCTTCTCAATTCTTCTTTTATTCTAGCAAAACTGATTACAACTGAATCAACAGCCATACCAATACCAATTACTAAAGCAGCAATTCCTTGAAGAGTAAGTTTACCTCCAACTAATTCAAAAATCAATAAAGTAAGGGCTAAATAAGACATTACCCCAATAGATGAGATAAATCCACTAAAACGATATAATAATATCATTAATACCATAATAGCACCAATTCCAACCACACCGGCTACAAAAGTTTTATTTAACGATCCCTCTCCAAATGATGCAGTTACAGTTCTTGATGATATTTCTGTTAATTTAGTAGGCATACTACCACTATTAATTAATTCAACTAAACCAGTTACTTCATCTTTTGAAAAATCACCTTGAATAACTACATCTGATGCAAAACCTTGTGAAACAGTTGCAGCTGATAAACAGTGTGATTTTTCTAAATCTCCACATTTTTCAGTTTGATAATTCCCACTATTATCTTTAACTTTTTTCCCATTACTATCTTTTACATAATAACTATCGGAATTTTCATCATAATCTAACCAAATAGTAATTAAATTATCATCACGTTTACTAACTTTTTTAGTTGCTTTATAAAATGTATCTTTATCTTTTACTTTAAGTGATACTTCATAAGCACCAGTTTTTTCATTAGTAGCTACACTAGCTCCTCCTGACACTAACACATCACTTGTCATAAGTAATTTATCATCTACATCTCTAAATGTTAAGCTACCTACTTTACTAATAGTTTCACGAGCTTCATCCGCATCTGTTACACCAGCTAATTGAACACGAATGTTATTACCTTCAATACTGATTTCTGGTTCACTAACACCTAATACATTAACACGTTTTTCAATAATTTTATAAGTACTATTAACCATTTCAGTAGTAACTTTTTCATTACCTTTTAAGCTTTCTACTTTATATAATACTTCAAATCCTCCTGCTAAATCTAATCCAAAATTCAAATTCTTAAGCAAAGGAAAAAGCATAAGTACTGATACAGCTAATATAACGATTGATATAGCTAAGCTTCCTAGGATACTAAATTCTTTATTCATCTTCTTTTTCATAATCTACCTCACTATCTAATTTAGGTTTAACTTCATTTTTAGCAATAATACCTTGAACATAATCTTCAAGTAATGTATTATCACAATTTAAAATGTCATCAACCATTTCATGTAATAATAAATTTTTTGCATTTTTCCATTTTTCTATTTTTAAGTAATTCCATATGTCTTCTTGCTTTATATATTTAATATTATTCCTTTGTAATTCTTTTTCTTTTGTATTGAGCGCTGGTTTTAAACGTTCATATAAATCTTTAATACTTTCAAATTCAATATTCATATATCCTCCGTTAAATAAGCTACATATTAATTATACAATAAATTTAGCCAATTGCAAAGTAAAAATAAGTAAATCATTAATAAATTTAAAATAAAAAGGAAATAAGTAATTTAAATTGTATGATATAAATAGGAGGCAATATTAGTGTCTACTCTTTCATACAAAATGAAGGAGGTGATTTTATGAACAAGAAAGATATTCTTATTTTTCTTTTGATCATTATCATCACTCTTTTAATTGTTTTTGATTAAAAGAAAAAGACACTATTAACAGTGTCATAAACATTTTTTTGTAGGCACTAATGCCTCTCAATTAAATTATATTACAATTTTATAAAATATACAATACCTTTTTATTCTTCACTTTCATAATCTTTAACTGTTTTAATAATTTGTTTTACAAATTGTTTATGAGTTTCATTTTCTTTAGTTAAATTCCCTACTTGTTCAATTAACTCATTATTCTTATCAGTTAATTGTTTATTATTTTCTTCTAACTCTTTTTTTACACTTTCTAATTTTTCACATTTTTTACGAAGTGTGGAGTAAGATTCTTGATTCGAATCTAATTTATTATTACCGAATATGATTTGATCATTTAAAACATCAATTAAATTTCTTTGCTGATTGGTTAATTCGCTAAATTTTACTTGTAAACTTTTTTCATCAATTATTTTACCTTCTAAAACACTTTGGATAACAGTATCTAAAATATCATAGTTGTTTTTACCTATATTACGATTATCATAGTTTTTTCCATAATAGTATTCACAGTCACCTACTACATCAACATGACAATTAAATTTGTCTTTTAAATTTTTTAGATATTGTAAACGAAAGATTTTATCTTTTTCACTAATGTATAATTTTTTATTACTATATATAAACTCATTTTCAAAAATTATTGAACCAACTATGGTTGTATCTTGATTTGTAAGTACTTCTTTCATCGAATCTTGAGCTTCATATTCATCATTATACACTCTGCTAGATACTGGAACTGCATATTTATCATTTAATTTTAAATCCATTTCTAAGAATTCACCATCATCTAATTTTTTAAATAAAATGTAGTCACAATTACGTTTATCTTTTCCTTGATTATAAGTTACCTTGGCATCATATTTAACAACAAATAAAATATTATCTTGATTAATACTTATATTAGATTTAAAGTGAAGTAATTTTTGATCAATATGTTTACTAAATACTTTATTAAAATCTATTTCACCATTTATAATTTTTTGACGAATAGAAAATGGATTATTTAAAAATTCAATTAATATATCATATGAAGAGGTTGATTTAAACTTCTGCGATAAGGCTAAAAAGTCAGTATTTACTCCTAATAAATGTGGTACTTTATTTTTCATACATTTATATAGAATTCTTTCTCCATTAGCTAAAAATATTCGAAATTGTTTACTTTCAAAATGAACATTGTTATACCAATTAACTAACCATTTTATTTTGTGAATAATACTATCAAAATAATCTATATCTTTTAAATTCATATTTTATTCCCCTTTTCTTTTTAATTTTTTTATCTTTTCACTATATTCTTTTTTCTGATCTTCAACTAAGTATGACTCAAAATTTATTTTATCTAATAAATTTGAGAAATCTTTTATTATATCCTTGCCCTTAGTATTATCGACAATATCTTTATCAATAATTATTTTTTTATCACTATTATTATAACTTTCGAAATAATTCATATAACTATTTATATCCGATACAGTCATTCCATAGTCGGAAGACCATTCTTTAAGGCTAAATGGTAGGGTTTCTGTTATTCTGAAGATTAATCTTCTTGTAAAGTCTGGATGACACATTGGAAAATATGAAGCAACTGGATTTATTTTTTGATTATTATCTTTAATTAATACTTCATATAAAAAGAATTCTTCTTTACGATTCAACGAATCATCTGATTTATCCCATTGACGTGAGACATCTAAATAATAAATAGATACTGAATACCCTGCCATTTCAAGTAATTTAACTAATTGAATAACTGATACCCCTAAATTAATTATCACACTACCTATATGTTTTCCATAAAAGTTAGGGAGCATAAGTATATTTATAGATTTTTTAGGAGTTTTCCTTTTTAATTGATACATCGATTTAGGATTACCATTTAAGAATTTGTATACATCCGGTCTATATCCATACATATTATGAATAATATTTCTTTTTTGCATAAAATTAGGTAAAATGTTTTCCATATAATCATTTAGATCTATAAAGTTTCTTAATTCTTCTTTGGATACTCCATACCGACATAAATTAATAGCTTCTTGTAAGTCTTTTGTTTTATTTAAATAATTAGGCCCTGGTCTTTCACTATTTAAGTTTACAGGATCAAATATTTCCGTATTAATTGGTCGCGTTTCAACAGCAGATAATAAATCATTGATACTGTCGAAGTAGCACTTAAATATTCTTTTATTATTTGTTTCATCGAATGTATTTAAAACCATAAAATACCCCCTAATTATCTAGTAAGACTTTTTTCTTTTACTCTTTGTTTAAATATATCTAATTGTTTTGTTGGACAATTATTCATGTGTCCAATTATTTGATTTAAATCATCAATACTAATATTTTTAATAAATCTTTTATCTAGAATTTTTTTCCAATCGACATTACGATCTAGATATGATTTAACTGCTTGAACACCACGAGTCGATATATCCATTGCAATTTTTGCATCTTTTAAGGCTTCACGATAACTTAAAATAAATTCATATTCGTCTGGATATTTCTTTAATATTTCTCTTTCTAATTTAGTGTCATAACCATATACAATAGGCTCAACTCTATCGAGTGTGGCTGGGTCTAATTTTTCACGAGATGAATATACTCTACTTGATCCATCACCCCAAGTATTAGATGAAAATACTGGTAAAAAGTTAGGATGTGGTTTTACGGTCTCACCATTTGGAAATGAATAAGCTTCATATTGACCCGGTCCACAAATAATTTTATTCAACTCAATTAATGATCGGGATTCACTGGCATCAACTTCATCAAATAAGGCAATACCACCATATTTAAATGCTTCATAGAATAGTGTCTTAACGTAGTTACCATTAGCGTCCATATATCCTTTAATAACAGAATATTCATCAGCTACGAAACCAAAGTTATAAACACGTAAATTTAAAATATGTGATAGTTGATGAACGGAGTGTGTCTTACCAGAACCATGTGGACCGATTAACATTGTTGCTTCTTTATTAAGAGCGTGTTCATAAAGTTCCATAAATGATTCATGATATAATTCATTAGGATTTTTTCTTTGTAATAATCTCTCATAATTATCCATAGTCAAGATTAACTCATCACCAGGTCTTGTTTGTGATGCAGTACCTGCTTTTGCATGGGTAATAATTGTTGGAGATTGATTAAATGTTTTACTACTTGTTGTAGGTATTGGTGTATTACTAATCTCATTTTTCCAAAAAATTCCAGCATCATTTATTTCATCTTTTGCAGTTTCTAAACATTTTTTTAACTCTTCTCGAGCATTTATTACTTTTTTCTCACAAGATAGTACTTGATCTTTAAAACCTTTTGTTTCACGATCTACTGTATCTTGAATAGACTTAGCAGCTTGTTCAGATACTGTTACTGTTTTAATTTGAATACTATTAACATCTTTTCGGACATTACTGATTTCATCTTCAATATTTTGCAAATTAGTATATACACTGTCATAACGTTTTTCAGCATCTACAAGCCTTTCTTCATCGATATCATAATAACTTATAAGATGCATATCTTTTTTTAATTGTTTATCAATTATTTCACGAATAAGATCATCATTTATCTCTGGTATTAACTTTATACGATCAATTATTTTTCTTATATTAATAGAAAAAGCACCTTCATCTAAATTGTATTGTCTGCCTTCCTTAATATAATCAAATATATATTTAGTATGAGTATTTTGAAGTTCAAGTAAATCATTATATATAACATATACAATAGTTTTATTTTGAAAAACGTGATAAATGCTTGCTATATCTTTAAATAATTGTGGATTTTTATAATACGATTTTACAAGTTTAAAAAAAGTATTCTTTTCTTCTGAATCATTAGAAGTAACAGCTACTGATGCCATATAAACAATATCTTCTATGTGAAAACGATCTTGAATTTTTTCAATATTACGTGCCATATCATTAATTATTTGATATTGTTCATCGGTTGTGAATAAGAAAAAATCTTCAGTATGTTTTTTTGAACTTATATATTCAATTAAATCATTATATTTTCCCTCAGCATTATTTTCTCTTAAATTATTAATAATAGCATCAAGTTTTGTTAATTCTTCTTTTTTTCCAAATATATTATCTAAAAAGCTCATTTAATTGCCCCCTTTTTGTATGATTTTAACTCACTAATATTATTGATATTTGAAACATCTACATCATACTTTGTTATATCATCTAATATTTGATAATTATACATATGATTATCAAGATTCTCATGTTGAATTAGAAATTTATTTTCAGCAAGTTTAATCATATTAGTACGATAATTTGTTTGCTTATATGGAGTGAATAATTCTTCATCATACATTAAATCTCCATAGACGGTTTTTGATATAATACTTATAATTCCATCTTTTTTTATAACATGGTAAGCATAGTTTACTTGTTCATTATTATCTATTTCACTTTCATAAAATAAATAGCTATTAGTAGTTGTTTTTATGCCCCTTGAAAATGTTTTTAAATTCATCTTTTTTAAATATTCATTTATTTCTTTTAACTCTTCTTCCTTAACTAAAGAATCTTCTTGATTGATTAATATAGTTTCACTATTTACTTTAATACTTGATTCGATAAATCCATTATCGATATCACTTAATATTTTACACTCTAAGTCTTGTTGTTTGTTACTCCACTTCATTCGAACATAATAGTCTCTAATATCTAGTTGTCCGTTAAATCTTATTCCATTATTTTTTATACCATTAACTTCAAATACTAAATTATAATTATCCTTTATAATACAAGAAAAAGGAAGAAAATATTTTTTATTATCAACAATATATGTAGCTAAATATCGATGATGATTGCCTTTAAAATTTTCTACCTTTATATCTTTATCAAGATAAAATAATTTAATAATGATTGTAAGTGCTTGAACAATATAATCAGACATTAAATTTACATAAAAATTATTAGTATTCATCGGATAAAAGCTATGATCGGTAACTGGTTTTTGATCTTCTAAAATATTATATCTTTCAATAACTTCTTTTGAAAAATCATTTAAAAAGGTAAATTTCTTTCGATTCTTTTCATTACTATATAATTGTTTAATCTTAGTTAAAAAATCTAAGAAATATTTATCATTAGAATTCATACTCATTGTTTTACTACCATCATAAACAATTTTTATTTCTAAATACTTAATTTTATCTAATTTATTATCTGACATTCCTTCTTTAGTATAACAATAAACCCCCGTAATATTGTTAATACAAGCAATATCAATTAATTTTTTATCTTGCATAATATACCTTCTATTTATTATTAGGTCTATTTAATTTCTTTCTTAATTGATTTCCTTCACGAACCATTTGTTCTCTTTCATCTTCACCAATGATTCCTTCACGTTGTGTTTGAATAAGATTTAATTGTTCATTATAAACTTTACGATTTTCTTTAAATTGATTATAGAAATCACTTTTCTTCTTAATATCTATTTCAATATCTTTATATCCTCTATTAAGTAAGTCAATTCCTCTTTTTACTTCATCTTCAACAGCTTTCATAGTTTCAAGTTTTAATGATCCTTCTTTAGACATTTCCATAACATTTGCAATATTTTCATTTTGAACTTGAGCAGCACTAACTAATACTTCATTACTAGCTTCAAACATATTACGATAAATAGCAATATCTTTTTGATCTTGTTTAATGCGAACAATAGTTGATGCTTGTGAACGAATACCAACTAAGGTGATACGACGATAATCTTTTAAATTAAACATCGTTTCAATATATGAAATACTTCTAACATCATCTTGTTCAAATTTTGAATATGTTGTTGTAATTTGATTCTTTAATGATTGTAAAGTTCTTTCCATAGCATATACACATGCTTTAGCTCTACTTAATTGACTTTTTTCTTCTGGTGTTAATTCTTTTTTTGCTAATAAAGGTTCAACAACTGTTTCTTTATAATTATTTAAATCATATTCACCAATTTCAACAGCGCGTTCTAGCTTTTTAATTAAAACTTCTAATTGATTATTATAGTCCTGTGTCATTTGCATAATACTAACTAAATTACCCATTCTCATGCTTATAGTATCAGATAATTTATTAATATTATCTTCAAAATCACGTTGAATATCAACATCAGTTACAATTTGATCTTCTAACTCTTCATGTTCTTTATCTAATGCTTCTCTAAATTTTTTAGAAACTTTTTTCTTTAAAGCATAAGTTATACTTTTTTGTTCTTTTTCTCTTTCTTTTGCTAAAGCTTCTTTCTTTTTATCATTTTCTGCAAAAGTATCAAAAATATTAATCTTTTTTACCCTTTCTTCTAAGTCATCATTATTAATATTTACTTGACTAAAAAGCGGACTAAAAGAAGAAGATAATTTATCAATTTCATCTAATGTATCTTGTTGATAATTATTGATAGACATCGGACTTGTCATGTCTACTCTTTCAATATCGGCATATTTTTCTATATCTAATATCTCACTATTCTGATTTACATCCATAATTTCATTACTCATAATCTACCTCCCTAATCATTCTAGTGATTAAGACACTTGGTCTTCGAGTGACTATTATACACAAATTTTAAAAAATGTCAAATTCATTTTGATAATAATTATAAACAAAAAAATAACTGATTGTGTGCAATTAGTTATTTTTAATATAAATCTATTTATCATACTCATCTAAAAAGCTATGTTTCTTCTTATCTTTTCGATATCCTAAAATACAATTTAGATTAACATTATCTAAGCTTTTAAAGATATTGTGATCGATATCTGGATTAATTGTACGTAATTCATTAATTAAATTCTTTACCTCTTGACGTTTACTTGTCCCAGTAGTAGTTTGGTTTTTTTCAGTAAAACGACAAGCACAATTAATAAAGTTTAAGTTATTATATTTACTCCAAGATATAATATCACTTTCTTTTACTAAATAAAGTGGTCTTATAAGATCTATTCCTTTAAAGTTATCACTGTGTAGTTTAGGCATCATTGTTTTGATTTCAGAACCATAAAACATAGAAAGTAAAGTTGTTTCAATGACATCATCTAAATGATGTCCTAAAGCAATTTTATTACATCCTAATTCTCTAGCTTTATCATACAAGTATCCTCTTCGCATTCTCGCACATAAATAACATGGTTTATCTTCCGATATTTTATTAACAACTTGAAATATATTTGTTTCAAACACTTCTAATTCTATTCCTAATTTAGATGCATTCTCCAAAATTAACTTTAAATTTATTTCATTATATCCTGGATTCATTAATACGTAATGAGTATCAAATTTAATCTTACCATGTCTTTGTATTTCTTGAATACATTTAGCAAGTAAAAAGGAATCTTTACCTCCACTAATACAAACCATAATCTTATCATTATCTTTAATTAGTTGATAATTTTTTACTCCTTTAATAAATTTAGACCATATTTCTTTACGATATTTTTTTATTATACTTTTTTCTATTTCTTTAATACTATTCATATATTTACCTCGCCATAATTATATTACTATAAATTATTTATTTATTCAATATATTGTCGATTAATATTTTATTTATTTTAACTTTTTAAACATATATTTTAATATGAAAAATAAATTTATTAAATCAACTATTATATTAATTATTGGTGGCTTTTTTACTAAAGTATTAGGTATGATTATTAAAATTGTCATGACTCGTTTAATGGGTACAGAAGGTATTGGCCTATTTTCTTTAATCTCTCCTACTTTTCTTTTATTGATTGCTATATCACAACTAGGTTTACCTACTGCATTAAATGTATTGATTGCTAAAGGTAATAATACTAAAAAGTTATTATCTACAGCTATTATAATATCCTTATTTATTGATTTATTAATATTTATTACTTTGCTTTTTAGTAGTAAATTGATTGCTACTAAATTACTAAATGATAGTAGAACTTATTATGGATTACTAGCTATGGGACTCGTTTTTCCTTTTATTAGTGTTTCTAATATGTTACGAAGTTATTTTTTTGCTAAAGAGAGAATGTGGCCACATATTATTACTAATATCTTAGAAGATATTGTAAAACTGATTTTAATCATTGCTTTACTACCTACTTTTTTATCTAAAGGATTAGAATTTGGAATATTCTTTATTGTTATTATTAATATTGCATCAGAATTAACGTCTATAATTATTTTTATCTTTCTATTACCTAAGTTTCAAACTTCTAAGCAGGAATTAACACCAAATAAAAAGACTATTAAAAGTCTTTTCAGTATTGCTATTCCAACAACTGGTAGTCGATTAATTGGTAGTATAGGTTTCTTTTTAGAACCGATTATTTTGACTTCTGTTTTATTAAGTATTGGATATTCTAATAAATTTATTGTAACTCATTATGGTATTATTAATGGTTATGTCTTACCTTTAATATTACTTCCATCTTTTTTTACAGCAGCTATCTCACAAGCTTTAATTCCTAATATTAGTAAAGGTTATTCAAATAACAATTATTTATTTATAAAAAAAAGGATTAAACAAGCTATTGTTGCATCCTTATTAATTGGTATACCTGCTACTATAATTTTTGTTTTTATGCCGAATATCCCTTTAAAATTAATATATAATACCTATGAAGGTACTAGATACGTGCAATTTCTTGCACCTATTTGTTTACTACACTATATTCAATCTCCTATATCAAGTAGCTTGCAAGCTATGAATAAGGCAAATATTTCCTTAAAAGGTACTTTATATGGAATGATTATCAGAACCATTTTACTATTTAGTTTATCATATCTACATATTGGTATATGGGGACTTATATGTGCGACAGGCGCAAATATAATTTTTGTTACACTTTATGATTATCATCATGTCAAAAAAATTATAAATGATAATCTTTAAGCACGCGGATGAGCATTAAGATACTCTCTTCTAAGCTTTTCATTACTTAAATGGGTATAAATAGTTGTTGTAGATAAATTCTCATGTCCCAATAATTTTTGAACACTTCTTAGATCAGCACCTTCATTTAACATATGTGTAGCAAAAGTATGTCTAAATGTATGTGGTGATATTTTCATATCAATGCCACAAGAATTAGATATTCGATTAATAATATTTCTTATTTCTCGAACATTAATTTGTTTACCTGTTTTACTTAGTATTAAATAATCAATTGAATTTTTAATAAAATTAGAGCGGACATTAAAATATTTTTTTAATAAATCATCACATCTACTACCATATAAGACTATTCTTTCTTTACTTCCTTTACCAAGTATTTTAATTGTTTGTTGATATTTGTCAATATCTTTAATCTTAATATTGACAAGTTCACTCACACGAATACCAGTTACATATAAAAGCTCTAGTATTAATGCATCACGAATACCTAAATCAGTATTTAAATCTGGTGTATTTAGTATTTTTTCAATATCTTCATAGTTGATAAACTTAGGTAATTTTTTTTCTACTTTAGGGTTAGTAATTAATATCATAGGATTATTTTTTATTATACCTTCATTTACAAGAAATTTAAAGAAACTACGTAAAGAACTAATATGTCTACAAATACTTTTAGAACTATATTTTAATGTATAAAGATAATTCAAATATCTACGCATAAGTGTATAGTCTACTTTATCTATATTACAGTTTTCTTCACAATTTAAAAATTCTATAAACTGGCTTATATTTTTTTCATAAGCAATAACTGTATTTTCTGAATAATGTTTTTCATATTTTAAGTAGTCAATAAAACTATTAAGTAACTTTTGCACTTTTATCACCTAGTCTAATTATAAATTATAATATCATTTTTTACAAGTAAAAACTAACCTATTGGTTAGTTTAATTTATCCATTCCTTCAGTAAATGTACCAACAATTTCGTTAAATTTAAGCATATTGTTAGCTAATTCATTTTTATCTGATTCATATTGAATTTGATCTAAACTTAATTGTCTTCTATCTTCTTCTAATGAATTCTTTTGTTTGCGAAGTTTGTTTTCTAATTTATCTAATTCTTCTTTATGTGATTCGAATGTAGCCTCTGATTCACGTTTTAAATCATCAAGTTTCATTATTTCATCACGTTTATAGTTTTCAAAATCTTCTTTTTCTTTTTCAAAAGTACTTTGTAAATCTTTTAAAGTATTTAATCGTTCTTCAATTTCATTTTTACGATCCATTAATTCTTGAATTACTTTATCTTTATATGAATTAATTTCATCATAATCACTTTTCTTTGTTTTTTCGATATTTGCTTGTAGTTTCTTTAATTCATCAAAACGATCATCTATTTTCTTTTTCATCTCAACATTTTTTAAGAAAATATCACTTGCTTCTTTTACATTACTATTTACCTTTACAAACAAACTATTTATATCAGTTGAAACATTTTCATCATTAATCTCAACATTATCAATATCATTTTCTAATTGTTGTAATTTTTGTTCAAATTCTTGATCATTATTCTCACTAATTTGTTCTTCAATATTTTGTTCTGAATCAGTTGATTCTTCTTCGTTTACATCTATCTTTTCTTCTGGTATATCAAGATTACTTTCTGATTCTTCAGAAGCTTCTTCCTTAATTTGCACTTCATCTTCTGTACTGTCAATTTGTTCATTAGATGTATCAGATTCTATACTAAATTCATTATCAGTTGTATCACTTGGTTCTGATGTTTTCGCTTGTGTTTCTTCAGAGCTGTCTGCATCTTCTTTATTATCTGCATCATTCGATAAATCAGGAATAATTGGCTCAACACTGAAAAAATCTCCAACTGTATCACTTACTTCTGGTGTATCTTCAGATACAGTTTCTTTTGGTATTTCAACTTCCAAATCTTCCTCTTTTGCATTTTCTTCATTTAAATCCTGATTTGTTTCTTTAGATTCTTCTGGAAATGATTCATTATTAGTAGTTTCATTATCTGTTGGTTCTTCTATAACATTATCATCAGTTGATGGTTGTTCTTCATTATTTTCTTCTAATTGTTCTTCAGTATTATTAATACTATCATTGCTTGTGTTTTCTGATTCATTATTTTCTAAGTGATTTTGAATAGCATCTAAATCATTAGAATCAGTAAAAAGATTTGCATCATCTAAGTGATTACTTAATGATTGTAATAAATCATGTGTTTTATCAGAAATATCATCTTGTTCTTCGTTATTATTACCCAAATTATTCAAATCATCAAAAGATTTAAATTCATTATCAATTTGTGAATCTTCATCTACATTTTCTTCTTGTTTATTTTCATTATTATCCATACTAAAATCTATCGGAAATTCAAAATCTGTTACATTTAAATCTGATTGATCATCTATTTTTATAACATCTTTTGATTGATCATCATTTTCTTGCATACTACTATCAAAAGAAAATACTTCATCAGAATTAAAATCATCAAATTCCTTTATATCATTTAAAAAACTTGTATCAAATTCATTTTCATTATTTTTCATAAATACCTCCCTTTTATTCCTCATCCTTAAAATCATCAAATTTAACTTGGAAGCCTCGCATTACTTCTTTAAATTTATCACATTTTTGATCTAAATCTTTATTAGCAATTTCAAGCTTTTTCTCAGTAACATTTTTATATGTATCAAATTGTAATTTTTCCGAATCTAGTATCATTTGCTTATTTGTCAATTTTTTATTTTCTAATTTCTGATATTTATCAAATTGTTCTTTTTCACGAGCAAATTGTTCTTTATCAATATTAAGCTGTTCAATACTTTTATTTAATAATTGTCTTTCTTGTTCTATTTCTGCATTTAAACTTTCTCGTTCTTGATTGATTCTTTCTTTAGCATCCGCAATATCGTTTTGGAACTGTTTAAGTTTATTATCCAGTTCTTGATTGATACGATTCTTTTCTTCTTCTTTCTGTTTTTCAAATTTATCAATTTTGTCTTGCTGTTCTTTTTCAAATTTTTCTTGTCTTATTTCAAATGATTCATTAACTATTTTTTGATAATCTTCAAAACTATTCTTTTCATCAATTAAATGTTCCTGTAAGTCATCTAATTTCTGCTGTTCTAAATTACGGTAATTTTCAAAATCTTCTTGTTGTGCGGATAAAATATTTTGCTTTGTTGATAATTCTTGTTCTAGATTATCCATTTCCATTTGTACTTTTTCTAAATTTAAGCGAGCTTTTTCTTCATCTCTTTTAATTTGTTCTTTTTGGATTCGAACATATTCATCTACTCTTAATCTATCCTGAGCTATTTTATGTTCTTCAAGATTAACAAATTTTTTAAAATCGTTTCTTTGACGCTTAAAATTTTCTTGTTCCTCTTCTAATCGAGCATATTCTTTGTCTAACTTATTTTTTTTGCGCATAATTTCATTAATAAAATTTGTCGCACCACTAACATCACTTGTTAGACTGTTGAATAATTGATCAATATCGCCCTTTGTATTCAATTGAGCATCATTTTTATTTTTCTTTGATTTTGCTTCAAAAAAGTCATCATAATCTTCGATTGTTCCATTATTTTCAAACAATTGATCAATATTTTGATACATAAAATCGCTCCCTTTTTATTCTTTATTCCCCTACTTAATATCAAAATTATACCATTGTTTTTGATAAAATTCAACTATTTTTGTTTCAAAAATGAAAAAAGAAGACTATTTGTCTTCAAAAAGTAAATGTCTATTAAGTACATAATATTGTATTCCAGAAATAATTGATAGTGCGGCAGCAACAAAAAGTAAAAAATCAGCTACTCTAACATTATAAAATTCAAATGGCAAGTTATAAAATAGTGTTAGAATAATACCTACCATTAAACAAGCTGTTTTAACTTTACCTGATTTAATAGCAGCAACTACTTTTCCCTTACTTGCAGCAATCATTTTAATAGAATTTACAATACTATCTCTAATAATTACAACTACTGGTATAATTGGATGAATAAATCCTTGTGCGGATAAAATAATTAATACTGAATTTACTAAAACTTTATCAGCAATTGCATCCAACAGTTTTCCAAAATCAGTAACTAAATTATACTTACGTGCGATATATCCATCAAAAAAGTCCGTAAGTGATGCAACTATAAATAAGACACCAGCAATTATATATTTAATATCTATTACAATTGATTCATTTACAAACAGTGTGGGCATATTAATACCAGCTGTCTGAAAAGGAAATAAAAGTAAGAAAATAATAAATATTGACATAATTATTCGCATTATAGTTAATTTATTAGGTAAGTTCATATTGTACCTCCATTTTATTCATTATAATATCATTGTTACTAGTATTATCTTTACT
>CACZQD010000003.1 GCA_902783215.1 uncultured Erysipelotrichaceae bacterium | reverse complement strand
TGTATTTTATTTGTTAATCATTATTTTGATGAGTATTTTACTAAAAAGATGATGATTGTTGATTTAGTTTTATTTGTTCCTGTTGTTGTATTGTTTTTACTTAATCACAAGAAAACTAATCAGTATTTAGTCTTTTCTTTGATTGGTATGACATTTTTATCTGGAGTTATTGTTAATCCTGTTACAAAAGGCATTGGTGTTTTTTATGATAAACCTGTATCTAGAGAAATTGCTAAAATAAGAAAAAAAGATAATGATGCTAGATGGCTTGTAGTTCATTCCAATTATGCTATACCTAATTATGTTTTAGCAAATGGAGTTGTTGTTATTAATTCTACTAATTTTAGCCCTAATTTAGATTTATGGGAGAAGTTTGATGAAGGTTTATCTAATGAATATATTTATAATAGGTATGCTCATGTAAGGGTTGATTTTACTAATGATAAAACTTATTATGAGTTATTATTTGAAGATTCTTTTATGTTACATCTTAATGTTAATGATCTTGATGTTATGGATGTTCAATATATTTTATCTATGGAAGAAATTGGTGAACTTTTACAGGATAGGGCTAAATGTATTTATGATGATGGAGTTTATATCTATCAGGTTGTTTGATTGTTATTTTATAAAATTCATTCTTAAAAAGAATGAATTTTTGTTACTTATCAGGATATTTATTTATTTTTCAATGTTTACGTGATATAATGGTTTTATACATAGAGGAGGTTGTATGAGAGTTTTGTTAATTATTCCTTCTTATAATGAAGAGGAAAATGTTTTAGAGAATTATCGAAGAATTATTGATTATAATAAAAAGAATAAAACTAATTATGATGCTATTGTTATTAATGATGGTAGCAAAGATAAGACAGAAGAAATTTGTATCCAGCATCGTATTCCTTATATTACTTTGGTTCATAATTTAGGAATTGGTGGTGCTGTTCAAACGGGGTATCAATATGCATTAAAACATAATTATGATATTGCTGTTCAATTTGATGGAGATGGACAGCATGATATTCGTTATGTGAAAGATATTATTAAACCTATTACTATGGATAAGGCTGATATGGTGATTGGTTCTAGGTTTATTGATAAGTCTGTTAGTGAATTTCAGTCTAGTAAGACTAGGAGGGTTGGAATATCTTTCATTAGTTTTTTAATTAAGCTTGTTACTGGTAAAAAGATTTATGATACTACTAGTGGATTTAGAGCTGTTAATAAAAAATTAATTAAATTGTTTGCAGAAGATTATCCGGTTGAATATCCAGAACCTGTATCTAGTACTAAAATATTAAAAAAACATTATAGAGTAGAAGAAGTGGCTGTTAGTATGAATGAAAGAGTAGGTGGGGTATCTAGTTTAGGTAAAGTTTGGAAGCAGGCATATTATATGTTTAATGTAATTTTGTCTATTATTTTAGTAGCACAGGGAAGTGATAAGAAATGAGTACTAATTTAGTTTTTGTATCAGGAATATTTAGTTTAATCATTATTATTTTTATACTTTATTTGATAAAAAAAGAGAATGTTAATATCAAGTATTCTTTAGTTTGGCTATTGTTGTTTATTATTCTTCTTATATGTTTATTTGTTCCTGGACTTCTTAATTATATTACTAAGGTTTTAGGATTTCAGACTGCATCTAATATGGTGTTATCTTTATTAATTGCTGTTTTAGTTATTATCAATATTAGTAATACTGTTATTAATTCACATCAAGATAAGAAAATTAAATTGTTGATACAAGAAATATCTATCTTAAAAAAGGAAATAGATAAAGATGAATAATACTAAAAAAAATTTCCTTTGGAATGTCGTTGGCTCAACTTTTAATTCTTTTACTTCTTTATTTTTTATGATTATAGTAACTAGAATTTATGGTGGTACTATTGCTGGAATATTTACTTTTGCTTTTTCTTTTGCTAGTTTGATGCAGGTTGTAGGTAATTATGCTGGAAGAAGTTATCATGTTACTGAAATAGATAATAATATTAAAGATAGTGATTTTTTGTATAGTAAGATTATTACTTGTTTGTTTATGATTCTTTTAAGTGTTATATATATATTATTTAGAGGTTATTCTTTCTATAAAGTGCAAGTAATGTTATTGTTGATTTTTTTTAGAATGATTGAGGTTATTGCTGAGGTTTTTTATGGGATTATTCAAAAAAAATCAATGTTGTATCAGGTGGGGATTTCTTTATTTGTTAAAGGAGTATTAGCTGTTTTAATCTTTTTGATTATTAATTATTTTACTCATAATTTGTTGCTCGCTATTGTGGGGATTGCGCTTGTTAATTTGATTATGTTGTTTTTTTATGATAGAAAAAATGCTTTTTGTGTTGGGTTTCGATTTGAAAAAATTAGAATGTCTGTTATTAAAATGATATTTATTGGTGGTTTCTTTGTATTTGGTTTTACTTTTTTAACTCAATATGTTATTAATGCTTCCAAATATGCTATTGATGGTGTTTTATCTGATAAATATCAAACTATTTATGGCATTTTAGCAATGCCTGCTACTTTAATGCTTTTATGTAGCTCGTTTATTATTCAACCTTTTTTGGTTCCATTAACTGATTGCTTAAAGAAAAATAAAATTAAAGATTTTATTTTCTTGGTGTTTAAATTATGTGTTGCTGTATTAGTTTTTGGAATAATGGCTATAGGTGCTAGTTATTTTTTGGGTATTCCTGTTTTGGAATTTA
>CACZQD010000002.1 GCA_902783215.1 uncultured Erysipelotrichaceae bacterium | reverse complement strand
TTTTTCGGAGTTTGAAAGAATAAAGAAAGACGAGAAATATAATAATACTTATTTTAAAAATAAAGCTTTATCTAAAGAGGCGTTACAAAGAATTGTTGATCAAGATGATCCGGATTTTAATGGGCAATTTTTTGTAGTAAAGGATAATCTTATACCATATAATGATAGATTTGCACTAGAGATATTGCCGAATTTAAATACTTCTAAGAACTATTTAATGTTTAGTCAATTAAAAAAGTTACATGAACGAAGTGTTATAAGACGTAATGGTATTGATAATTTGCCTATATATGTTTATGGTGAAAATCAACCAAGGATTAGATAACACTTATTTAGAGGTGATAAAATGGATAATATAAAAAATTTTTTAAAATATTTAAAGAAGATTTCGAAAAAATATTTACGAATTATAAAAAAGAATACTGCTAATTATACAAAAAATAATGTTATAGTTATAGTTTTTATCATTACTAATTTAATAAATAGTATATTATTACGTGCTTTTACAGTAGGAAATTTTTTGACTATAAAACCAGTATTAGCTGATTTAGCAGTTTTAATATTTATATCAGCTTTTGTTTACTTTATTAAACCAAAACGTCAAATTTTTTATTTATTTGGTTGGTCAGTCGCATTAGTAGCTGTTTGTATAATTAATGCTATATATTATAGCAATTATATTTCATTTGCTTCATTTTCACTGTTATCTACATTAACTGAATTAGCAGGATATACTGATGCTGTAACTACTCTTTTAGAATTTAAATTTTTTATCTATTTATGGCAGTTATTCGCCCTTGTTTTTATTCATTATCAATTGAAAAAAAGAGGCTATTATGAAAAAATAGTTCATAAAAAAAGTATTAAAATGAAAGTTTTAAATACTTTAATTGTTGCACTTATTACACTAGGTTTATTTATTTCACAATTAAAGTCTGTTGATGTTAGTAGATTAAATAAACAGTGGAATAGGGCTTCTATTGTAATGGAATTTGGAATTAATGTATATCAGTTAAATGATTTGACTTCTAGTATAAAGACAAAGGTTAATACAATGTTTGGTTATGATGAAGCAGCTAAAATGTTTAGAGAGTATTATGCAGAAGAAAAAAAATCTGAGAAGAATGACTATACTGATATGTTTAAAGGTAAAAATGTCATTATGATTCATGGAGAAAGTTTACAAGGATTTACTATGAATTTAAAATTTAACAATAAAGAACTTACTCCGAATTTAAATAAAATGGCTAAAGAAGGATTATATTTTTCTAACTTTTATTCGGAAGAAAGTGTTGGAAATAGTAGTGATAGTGAGTTTACTTTAGCAACATCTTTAATGCCTTCATCCAGTGGAACAGTATTTATTAATTATTTTGATAGAGAATATATGACAATTCAAAAATTACTTAAAGAACAGGGATATTATACTTTCAGTATGCATGGAAATAATGGAAGTAGTTGGAATAGAAATGTAATGCATCCTAATTTAGGTTTTGACAGGTTTTATAGTGAAAAAGATTATAAAATAGATGAAGTTATGGGTTTAGGACTTAGTGATAAATCGTTCTTTAGACAATCGGTAAAAAAAATTAAAAAGATTAGTAAAACACATGATAAGTTTTATGCACATTTAATCATGTTGACTAATCATACTCCTTTTGATGCATTGGCAGATGATAAATCATATAGTGTTAATTTAGATATTAAATGTGAAGATGCTTTGAAGATTGAAGAACAGCAAGCAAAGGATCCAGATAATGAAGAATTAAAGAAAACAAAGATTATACATAATGAAGATAATACTTGTAGTATTAAGTATTTAGAAGGTAGTAAGATGGGAAATTATCTTAAAGCTGTTCATTATGCAGATGAAGCTTTAGGAGAGTTGTATCAAGAACTTGAAGAAGCTGATTTATTAGATAATACGATTGTTGTTTTATATGGAGATCATGATGCTAAATTAAAAAAGGCAGAATTTGAAAGATTATATTATAACGATAATATTGATAAGATTTCAATTGATCCAGATAAAAATTTAGAAGAGGTTAATGATTATACATATGAATTAAACCGTAAAGTACCATTTATTATATGGTCAAAAGAAAAATTAAATACAAAGTTTGCAAAAAATATTAATCAAGCTATGGGTATGATTGATGTAATGCCTACACTTGGAAATATGTTAGGTATCTATAATAAGTATGCTTTAGGTCATGATATTTTTAGTACAAAAAATAATGTTGTAGTATTTCCAGATGGTAATTGGTTAAATAACAAACTTTATTATAATAGTTCTAAGGAAGAATATTTACAATTAACAGACGAAGCAATAAGTATGGATGAGATAGAAAAGAATAATGAGTATGCTGATGAGTTAATTAAAATTTCAAATGGAATTATTACTTATGATTTAATTAAACGAGTTAATGAGACTAACCAAACTATTGAAGATGGTAATAAATAAAAGAAAAGTTATGTAAAAGCTTTTCTTTTTTTAAAAAATAGTTTATAATTATTATAGAATAGAAGGTGGCAGAGATGGAAAATTTAGGAAAAATTGTTGGAATAGAAGGAAATAATGCATCTATTAAATTAGGAGTTAGTTTGTTAAATATGAATAATATTATTAATTTATATGTTTATATTACTGATTCCGATAAGAAAGTAGTAGGAGAAATTACTGATGTTAAAGAAGACATTTTAATAGTTCATATGCTTGGAGAGATGAAAAATGATACGTTTGTCTTTGGTATGGCTAAAAAGCCTTCATTTAATTCAACTGTAGAATTAGTACCAGAGGCTGATGTGGTTAAAATAATTGGAATGAGTAATTTTAATGAGCGAGATTATTTATATATTGGGGAAAGTCCTATATATGATAAAATACCACTTGGAGTTAATATTAATTCATTCTTTAGTAATCATTTTGCTATATTTGGTAATACAGGAAGCGGTAAATCTTGTGGAGTAGCAAGATTGATGCAAAACTTACTTAATAAAAATGATGTAGTTGCTTTTAGAGCTAATATAATGATATTTGATGCTTATGGAGAATATCATAGTGCCTTTTCTAATTTACACGAAAAGAATCCAGAACTTAATTTTAAGGCGTATACAACTGATACTAGATCCAAAGGAAATATTTTAAAATTACCTTTATGGTTACTTGGAGTAGATGATATTGCATTGCTTTTAGATGCTGATAAAAGTAGTCAATTACCAATTATTGAAAAAGCATTAAAATTAGTAACTATTTTTGGTAGAGATGAAAGCATGGTTATTAAACATAAAAATGATATTATTGCACGTGCACTATTAGATATTTTAGCTAGTGGTAAAAATCCATCACAAATAAGAGACCAGATCTTTTCTGTATTAACACATTATCATACAAAGGACATTGCTTTAGATGCTCCTGTTCATCAACCAGGATACACTAGGCCATTAAAACAATGCTTACTTATTGATTCATCTGGTAAAATTAGAGATATGGAATTGTTAACTAAATTTATTGAATCATTTACTGCTGATAATTTAGAATTATTCTTGCCAGATGGTTCATTTAAATATGGTTTAAAAGAATTATATGAAGCAATGGATTTTGCCCTTATATCAGAAGGTGTATTAAAAAGTGAGAAAGTATATAATGAGTATAATGTATTAAAAGTTAGATTACAATCATTAATTACAGGTAGTTATTCAACATATTTTGATGTTACTCAAGACTTTAATTTAACTAGTTATATTAAATGGTTATTAACAGCAGATAATGGTGCGAAAGCACAAGTAATTAATTTTAATATCAACTATGTTGACGATAGATTTGCTAAAGCTTTGTGTAAAATATTCTCAAGAATGATATTTGAATTTGCTAAAAATTTACCTCAAAGAGGATCAATACCATTCCATATAATACTAGAAGAAGCACATAGATATGTTCAAAATGATAATGACGTTAATATTATTGGATATAATATTTTTGACCGTATTACTAAAGAGGGAAGAAAATATGGTGTAATGTTAGGGTTAATTACCCAAAGACCATCAGAATTATCAACAACAGCTATATCACAGTGTAATAATTTCTTAACATTCAAGATGCAGCACCCAGCAGATGTTGACTATATTAAACAGATGGTACCTAATGTTACAGAAGAAGTAATTAAAAGTATTAAAATACTACAACCAGGTAGTTGTATAGCATTTGGATTAGGATTTAAAATACCATTACAAATCAAATTAAAAATGCCAGACCCAGAGCCTTCTAGTAATTCAGTTGATATTAGTGCGACTTGGTTTATTGATCGTAAAAAGAAAACTGTTTAGGCAGTTTTTTTGCTATAATTCGACAAATATACTCTTTATAATATAAATGGTGAGAGTATGAAATATTATTTATTTGTTATAAAAAAAGCATATTATAAAAAGAATGATTTTTATCTTTATAGTATGTTAGAAAATTTAAAACTAATGAGTAAGGAAAACTATAATTATGGTTTTGGTATATATCATAGTATGTGCTACTTCTTTAATGATAGTATTTTAATTAATTATATTAATAAAAAATATCATATGAAACATAAAAACAATGTTTATTATTTAAAAAATGGTGATAGTTTAAAGATAGGTAAAAGTTATTGTTCTATAAAAACAAATAGATATTTACGAGAATTAATGTGCTTGTTTTATGTTTATCACAAAAATATTTTTGTATGTAATTTTGAAACTGGTGAATACTTTTGGTTACAAGATAGAATTAATAATAAGTATAAAATTAATTCATAATTTGTTGTATTTTAATATAATTTATAGTAAAATATTATGTATGAAAGGAATGATATTATGGCTATAGTATTTGATATATTAAAAATATTAGGAGGATTAATTGTTGGAGGAATTGCTGGATTTTTTATTGCTAGAACATATATGAAAAAGTATTTACAAAAGAATCCACCTATTAATGAACAAATGATTCGTGCGATGATGATGCAAATGGGAAGAACTCCTAGTCAAAAACAAGTTAATCAAGTTATGAAGAATATGAATAAATATATGTAAAAGTTAGTTAATTCTAACTTTTTTTCATATAATTAAATATGATTGGTTTAATTAGTAATTATGGATTGAGTGAACAGGGTAATGAAATATACTATGTATATAAAAATTTTTATAAATTAGGTTTTGATATATTAGTTATTCCTTTAACTAATATGGAAGATATTATAAATAAAATAAATATGTGTAGTGGTATTATAATGCAAGGCGGAGATGATTATTTAGATGTTCATTTGGATATAATTAAATATTTATATGATAATGATATACCATTACTTGCTATATGTATGAGTATGCAAGCCATGGGAGTTTTATTTAATGGTAAGTTAAAAAATGTTTCTAATCATTATAGTAATGAAAAATATTATCATAATGTTTTTATTAGTAGAGATTCATTGCTTTATGATATTTTAAAGACTGATATGATATATGTTAATTCATATCATCATTGTGCGTTAGATAATACTAACTTGATGGTTAGTGGATATAGTGATTGCATTGAAGCTATTGAAGATAAAAATAAAAGTTTTTTTTTAGGACTACAGTGGCACCCTGAAAAAATGGTTGAATATGATAAATTAGAAAGAAAGATATTTGACTATTTTAAAGAGGTGTGTGATGAAGTTAAAAGAATTAATTGATATTGTTCACGGCAGGTTACTTAATGATTTTGAGGATATGGAAATAAGTGGGTTTTCTACGGATACGAGAAGTATTAATAATGAAGTTTTTATTGCTTTAAAGGGAAATAAATATGATGGTCATAACTTTATTAATAATAGTATTAAAGCGAGTGTGGTTATTAGTGAAAAGGATATTTATTTAGATAATATTCCCTTAATTAAAGTGAATAATAATTACGATACTTTATATTATTTGAGCAAATATTTTATTAGTAAATATAATACTAAGGTGATTGCTATTACAGGATCAAATGGTAAAACAACTTTAAAGGAATTAATATATAGTATTTTAAGTAAAAAGTATAAGGTTTTAAAAAATGAAGGTAATCATAATAATATTATTGG
>CACZQD010000001.1 GCA_902783215.1 uncultured Erysipelotrichaceae bacterium | reverse complement strand
CACCTGATGTACCTACAGTATCATTATGTGTTACTTTATCTCCTATATTAACGTGAATACTTTTCAAATGGAAATATGCTGATGTATATTTTTTTCCATTAACATTATGACTTACCCATACCATATTACCACCACAACTATATCTTGACCAAACTTCAGAAACAATACCATCAGCTACTGGCGTAACAGTTTGTCCCTCTGGAGTACTCAAATCAAATCCTTTATCGTGGTGCAAGAAAGGATAAGTATGTGTCCAATAAGAAATAGGTCGGTAGAAACCTGATGAACTAGCTACATTCGTACTGTAACTACCACCGCCTCCACCACTACGTCCTGATGAGTAACTAGACCTTCCAGGATTATTATAACGATATGTACAAGCAGAAATTTCCTCATTATCAGAACACTTATAAGTGTTTTGATATTTACTTATTTTCTTTTCCAAATCAGCAATTTCATCTGAAATACTTATACCAGCAGTTTTTATACCAGTCAATTCTCCATTCAAAGTACTATATTTACTAGAAGCTTCTTTTTCTAATTTAGATAATTCCGTCTTTTTAGAAGCCATCTCTTCAATCTTCTTTTTATTTTCTTCAATCATTTGATTATACTTATCTATCGTTTTTTCACGATATTCACTTAATTGTTCAGATATAGCTAAACGATAAATAAAATCTGTAAAATCTGTAGCTTTAAATATATATTCTAAATAAAATGATTCACTACTGGATAATTGATAATAATGAACAATTGATTTAATCTCATCATTCATCTTCTTAATTTCTTCATTACGTTTTTCAATATCACTATTTAAAGAACTAATCTCACCATTTAAACTATCAATTTGACTATTTAACTCATCCAATTCTCCAGATACTTTATCTATTTGTGCTTGAGTCATTTTCTTTTTAGATTCATTCACACCATATTTAGCTTTTTCTTCCTTTAATTCCTTTTTTAAATCTCCCAAAGTCTGTGCTTCAACTTTATAACAACTAAAAATACATATAAAAGCTACAATCATCAAACTAATTATTCTTTTCATACCTACTCCTTTAGTCCCTTTTTAACTTCCTTATATTTAGGACAATATTTACTAACTAATTTCCAAAAGTTTTTTGAATGATCAAAATGAACAGTATGACTCAACTCATGATATATAACATATTCTAACTTAGTTAAATCATATTCAATCAGATGACTATTCAAAGTTATTGAATGATTCATCCGATTATAAACACCCCAT
Organism: uncultured Erysipelotrichaceae bacterium; assembly: GCA_902783215.1. Lineage (GTDB taxonomy): Bacteria > Bacillota_I > Bacilli_A > RF39 > UBA660 > RUG12438. Next base: position 23,480 of record CACZQD010000001.1, on the reverse strand, counting down.
CTTGATTTCATCTTACGAATTTTTAAACTAGGCTTATTCATACACTCATCAAACGTATCAAAACACCTATCATAACTACTATTAAAAATATCAACAATTTCTTTATTAATCCACTTATTAAGCTTCTTATCATCCTTAACATAAATGATATTATGTTCATCATCAATATCAACATTTTTAATTGTAGATAAATATATTATATCATAAGATTGCCCTAAATAAAAGAACTGGCTTTCTTTTTCTTTTAATTTATTTTGTCTCTCAATAGCATTTCTTAAATAATTACAACTATCATCTAGCAATTTAACTATCTGTCTTTTTGTAACAAAATAATTAGTTGTTACATATATTTTTAAATCATTTTTAACTCTAATATAAGTATTTTTATTATTCTTCTTAACAATAATTACTTCATACTCATTACCATCTAAATTATATAACATAAAACCACCCACTTAACTCAAAAAAATTAATCAATTACTTTATTAATTATAATTGATTATTTTTTATTATTTGTAACATTAAATACTTAAACACATAATTATATTTTTAATTTATACGGATCAGAACTAGTTCCAGTACCACTTGCAATTTTTACAGTTGATTTTAGATAAGTAACTGGGCGAACACCATGATATGCACTAGAATAGTGACCATTAGTATTACCAGATGAATCAACTAAAGATATATAATCATTATATTTATTGCGTGCAGTTATTGTCCATTGCGATATTTCTGACTTATATAACCATCCCAAAGATGGATCAGCACCACGCCATACCTCGCAATAAAACCCTTTATCATAACACACATTATCAATTCCATTAGAGTATGTATATAAATAATCGCTAGGATACATTAATCCTATATTCCCAATCCAATTAATGCTGCTAGTATCTAAATTTTTTAACACTCCTCGTTCATAATCATAAAATTCTGATGCGCTTGGAAAAGTGTCTAGTTCGTTACCTAAATAATACTTAGATTCGATAATCATATATTTATAATCACTGGATAAACTATTATAATAGTCACCATTTAAGTACTCATTTAAACTAGCATTATACCATACATTACTATCATTTATATTCCATGCCATATCTCCAATTGATTCATCTCGAATTATTTTAATTCTCTGTTCTTTTTTTTCATTTTCGTCTTCAACAGTAAATATTCCGATAATTCTCCAAGTCTCTCCATTGAAATCTACATAGTTATATGGATCATTTCCTATATATCGATAATCTGTTAAGGCATCAGTTTGTTCTGTAGCTGGATGTTCAAATGTATACATTTGATGTGAGGCATCACTTCCTGATGTATATGTTGTTACATTCACATCATTAGTTTTTGATAGTAGTTCTTGTACAGCCGTTTTTTGTGATGGTTGATCTTCATCACCACTATCTGCATTACAACTTGTATCAGTACTTTTTTCTACTTTACCTTTTTCATAATCATATCCAGTTCCTGTTCCACCAACAACTTTACAACACGTTAGTTTCAATTTCCCATTTGCATCTGGTTTTATTGGTTTATCACATTCTACTTCATTTCCTTTATAATCTAAATTATCTGGAAGAACATAATCTGTATATTTTTTACCTGCATTTATCATCATATAGTTTGCTATATCATCTTCTACTGCTCTTGCATATCCTAAGATGCTTTTCTTTTCTGCTTGTTCTTCTGAATTATTTATTGTTCTGATTACTATTGGTATTGTTATTAAAGCTATTATGGCTAATAATACTAATACAGCTAGTAATTCTATAAGTGTAAATCCTTTCTTCTTCATATTTACTCCTTATTTTTTAATTTTATCTTTTTAACACGGTTATTACATTTTTTATCACTATATATATCTAACTCATTATTATCATTTGATTTTAATTGATTCATTCCATGTATTACTTTTAAACAATCTTCATTATATTTTACATAATATTCTTTACCATTAGATATACTATATCTAATACGATAATTATATTTAGTTTGATTTTCTGGTTTCAAAACATAAATATTTAATCCTTTATTTATTGTGTAATTTTCTTCACTTAATTTCGTGTTTTTAATACTTTCTTTTACTTTATATACACTTGAAATATATCTAGATTTTAAAGTTTGTAATCGACAATCTTTATCAGTATAAACATTAAAAATTAACTTGCTATCATCAGCTTGTATTTTAAATTTTAATTCTTTAATACTATTTGTTTTTAATTTTTGGCAGGAACTAATACTATTTAAATAACCATTATTATAATCATTAGATCCATAATAAGTTTTAACATCATAATAATAAAAACCAGTTCCTTTTTGTTCTATATTTAATTCAAAACTTAAATCATCATTAACATTATACTCTGTATTTTTATTTGGAGCTTTAACCTCTTTTAAAGATACTAAAGAATCATGACTATATAGTATTTTACTTTTATTCTTTTCTTCCTCAGGTTTAGGTTGTTCAATAACTATCAGTTCAGGATTATAATTTGTTGTATAGCTACTTGTAGAAGTATCATATTCTGGATTATTTGTTGTATCATATGATGGATAATTATATGCATGTGTAGATGGATATGGACTATAATTATAATATGCACTAGAATATCCATTTGTATTATAATAACTAGATGTATCATATGTTGGTTCTGAAACTGTATTACTACTGCGTGTTATAACGGTTGAAAGCGTATCATAACCTTGATTAGTAGTATTATTTACAGTATTAGCATCAACCTCTTCTAATGCGACTTCTTTTTCATTCTTTTTATTAGCATCTTTAGAAATAACTTGAATACATTTATCGCTTTTTTTATTTAAATGATAAACTGATATATCATTATCCATTGGACAAGTTTTTTGAATACCAATATCATATTCATTGATTTTCTCATTAACGTAATCCTTTAATAACTGTAAATCAATATTGTCTACTACTCCATCTCGATTAATATCTGATACAGCATACGATACATCACTAAATTCATAAGAATTAATCAACATTTTTAATGCATCAACATCTGCTTGATCAATGTTTTGATCATTATTTATATTACCTAATAAAACAGTATTTTGTTGTTGTGTTAATATACATTTTTTATTTTTTAATTTATAATTTACATCACATTTAAAATTTGACGCAATTACTTTATTTTTTATATTATTAAAAAAGGAGTATTTAACTTTAACTATAATAACAATCAAAATTATAAAAATAAGTGGTAATGCAACGAGAACAATTTTTTTCTTACTTACAGTATGACTATTTTCATTTGAAAATTCTTCGTTTAGTATATCTTGTTTTAATATATCAATTTGAAATTTACCATTATTATCCACGCTATCCACCTCTTTTATTTTCTTCATAATTGTAGCACATTTCTTCCCTTTTAGCAAGCAAATATGATAAAATATCTACAGGTGATTTTATGTTCAAATATTCTAATACTAATAAAAGATACTATACTTTGGATTACTATTATAAACAAATGTTTAATACTAAAGTCGCTAAAATAAATTTAGATGCTAATTTTACTTGTCCTAATATTGATGGAACCAAAGGTTATGGCGGATGTATTTACTGTTTAAATGGTAGTAGTGATTATTACAAAAACAACGACTTAATTAGTCAGTTTAACGAAAGAAAAGAAATAATGCTTAAAAAATGGCCGAGCGCTAAACTTATAGGTTATTTTCAAGCAAATTCAAATACTTATGCTCCAGTAAATGAATTAAAAGAAAAATACGAATTAATACTTAAACAAGACAATGTTATTGGTTTATCTATTGCAACACGTGCTGATTGTATATCAGATGAATGTTTAGAATATTTAAGTGAATTAAACAAAAAAACATTCTTAACAATTGAATTAGGATTACAAACAATTCATGAAAAAACTTCAAAACTCATTAATAGATGCCATGACTTAAACTGTTTTGAAGAATGTGTGAATAAATTAAGAAAAAATAATATTAATATTGTTGTTCATATTATAAATGGATTACCATATGAAACAAAAGAAATGATGATTGAAACAATCAAATATTTAAATAAATTAGATATCCAAGGAATAAAAATACATATGTTATCTATAGTGAAAAATACAGCACTTGAACGTATTTATCAAAAAGATCCTTTTAAGATATTAACTAAAGATGAATACATTAATATTGTATGTGATCAAATTGAACACTTAAATGAGAATATTATTATTCACAGATTAACCGGTGATCCGTTAAAAGAAAATCTTATTGAACCTCAATGGATTACAAAAAAAATCGATGTATTAAATGGCATCGATAAAGAATTAAAAAGAAGAAACAGTTATCAAGGTCAAAAAAAGGCTTGAATTAATCAAGTCTTTATTTGTATTTTGAAGCAATAACTGCTTTTTTATTTTTTAAGCTTTGAGAAACATCAATAATTCTTTGATTAGTTGAGCCTCTAAATTTGCAAGCTAAACTTTTCTTTTTTATATCAAATTTTCCATCTATTAAAATATCAATATAAGATAGAAACTGTCTTAAATCATCATTTGCTTTCATCATATCAAGTAATTGTTCAAAAGTAAATCCTGTATAAGCCCATACACTTAACCCTTTAGACTTAGCATATTTAGCAATAGCTAAACAAGGTTTAATTTGAAAGAACGGATCTCCTCCTGATAACGTAATACCATCTTGATATTCTAAAGCATCAATTTCTTTTAAAACATCTTCTAAATCAACTTCATATCCACCAGTAAAATCATGTGTATCTGGATTATGACATCCTTCACAATTATGACTACATCCTTGAGTCCATATAACTGTTCGAATGCCTTCTCCGTCAACAATACTATCTGGTTGAATTGGTCCTGATAATCTTATAGTCATTTTAACTATGTTTTACACGGTCAGCTTCTTCAGCTCTTTTACCATTATTGAAACGATCTACAGTTCCAACAAGATAACCAGTAATTCTTCTAATTCTTTCAAATCCTTGACCTTCCCCAACTTGTTTTACTTTTTTTTCATTTTTTTCTTCTACTACTGTATTCACACTAATCACCTCCTACTTACAACAATTGTTCCACATCTTGATTGTTTCAAAATCAACTGCTTCGCCCTCTCTACGTCCACAACGAGGACAAACATCTTTAATAATTCCTACATATCCACATACCGGATCTCTATCTACTGGATGGTTAATCGCACCATATCCAATTCCTTGTTCTTTCATAATTCTTACCACTCTTTCAAATGCATCTAAGTTTTCGGTTGGATCTCCATCTAACTCAATATATGAAATATGCCCTGCATTAGTTAATGCATGATATGGAGCTTCCAATTTTATTTTATTAGCTATTGAAATATTATAATGAACTGGTATATGGAATGAATTAGTATAATAGGCTCTATCAGTAATACCCTTAAGTTTACCATAAATAACTTTATCAATAGCAGTAAATCTACCAGATAATCCTTCTGCAGGAGTAGCTAAACAAGTAAAGTTAAGATTATACTTATCACTATATTCATCACATTTCTTACGCATAAATCCAATAATTTCTAATCCTAATTTTTGTGCATCTGCAGACTCTCCATGATGTTTACCAATTAAAGCTTTTAAACACTCTGCAAGACCAATAAAACCAATTGATAATGTACCATGTTTTAAAACTCTTCTTAAACGATCTCCTGGTTTTAATCTTTCTGAATCCATCCATACTCCTTGACCTAGTAAAAATGGAAAATTATATACTTTTTTATTACATTGAATTTCAAATCTCTCTAATAATTGATCTTTAACTAAATCCATTAATTCTCCAAGTTCTTCATAGAATCCATCAAGATCAGTCTTTTCGCCATTGACAATTCCATGTTTAATACCCAATCTTGGTAAATTGATTGAAGTAAATGATAAATTACCTCTTCCTGGAGTAATAGCTTTAGAAGGATCAACATGATTTGCCATAACTCTTGTACGACATCCCATATAACCAACTTCCGTACGATAATCATTAGGATCATAATATTCTAAATTAAATGGTGTATCAATAAATGAGAAATTTGGAAATAAGCGTTTAGCTGATACTTTACAAGCTAACTTAAATAAATCATAGTTTTTATCATCTTTATTATAATTTATACCCTCTTTAACTTTAAAAATTGAAATTGGGAAAATAGGTGTTTCACCGTGTCCTAAACCAGCTTCAACAGCAAGCAAATAATTTTTGATAACCATTCTTCCTTCACTAGATGTACAAGTTCCAAAGTTAATAGAAGAAAATGGTACTTGAGCTCCTGCACGAGAGTGCATTGTATTTAAATTATGAACAAAAGCTTCCATTGCTTGATAAGTAATTTTGTCAGTCTTAGCTAATGCTTTTTCATATCCCATTTCAAACAATCTTTTTACTTGTTTAGAATCTTTATAAAATCTTTCATAATCATTTATATCAATATCAATACTGTCTATTTTTCCAATTTCTCTTTCTAAAATAGTAGTATTAATAAATTTACCAAAATCAGAAAAATCTAATAAATCCATTAAAGTAGTTTTAAATTGTTTTCTAAATGTCTTTAAAACACCTGGAGCAAGATAATGATCAAAAGCTGGAATACTTTGTCCACCGTGCTGATCATTTTGATTTGATTGAACAACAATTGCAGCAAGCGCTGAATAACTCATAATATCATTAGGTTCTCTTAAATGTCCATGACCTGTAGAAAAACCATTTTTAAATATCTTATCTAGATCAAGCTGCATACAAGTTGTTGTACCCATTGGTAAAAAATCCATATCATGAATATGAATATCACCATTTTCATGAGCATCTGCAAACTTCTTTTTCATTAAATATGATTTTGCAAATTCTTTTGATACAGTGGAACCAAATTGTAGCATTGTTCCCATGGCTGTATCACCATCAACATTTGCATTTTCTCTTTTTGAATCATTTTCACCAGCTGATTTCATACCTAAGTTCTCTAAACTCTTTTGAAATTTATGCATTCTCTTATCATCAAAGAACATCTCACGTGATGCAGCTCTTCTTTCACGATATGATGAAAACTCCTCATAAACATCATCATAATGTTTTTTCTTTAATGTTTCTTCAATTAAATCTTGAATTTGTTCTATTTTAACTTTCTCTGGATATTCTTTTTTGATTTGTTTTAAAACACCATCAAGTATTTTTTGAATATCTTTCTCACTATAAGGTTTATTACCTTCGTCATCTTCTATATTAACTTTATCAAAGGCCTTACCAATAGCTAAAGCAATCTTTGATTCATCAAAATCTACTTTTTTTCCATTACGTTTAACAACTGTAATATTTGTTACTTCTTGTACATCTGTCATAATTCCCTCTCCTATCATCGAAATCATTGTAGCACTATTCTAAAATATCTGTCAATACTTTTTTGTAATTTTTTAAAAATTTAACGATTATTTTACCTTTTCTTTACATTTTTAATTTTAGTTTTTTAAAAAATCGATTTTTTAATTTTTTGAATTTTATTCTGTTTTTATTTTTTATGATTATCCATTATAAAAAATAAAAAATCCGTTGTATTTCAACGAATTTTTGCTTTTTGTTCAAAAAGTATAGTTTTGAACGTTTTTGTGGAAAATCAAAAAACATAAAAATTTAATTTTTTATTTTTTGATTTTTTTGTTAAAAATTTGAAATTCTATTGTTATCGAACATGTGTTTACTTTTGGCAATTAGAACAATAGTATGTACCTCTTCCATTAACTCTTATTTTTACTATTGTTTTACCACACTCTGGACACTGCTTTTTTTCTCTATTATGAACTAGTAAATTAGTTTGAAATCTACCATGAACACCTTCACTAGATTCATAGCTACGTATAGTAGTACCACCTGCTTCAATTGCTCTATTTAAAACATCTTTAGTATATTTAATAATATTATCTAATTCTTTTTTCTTTAGTACCTTAGCTTTTTTTAAAGGATTAATCTTACTCAAAAATAATATTTCATCTGCATATATATTTCCTATACCAGTAATGATTGATTGATCAAGTAAAACAGTTTTAATTGGTAAATTCTTATTACTATACTTATCTTTTAAAAAATCACTATCAAGATTTTCATCCCACGGTTCTAAACCTAACTCATTTAAAGGCTTTTGAATATACAAATTTTGTTTTTCTATTAAGTGCATTTTCCCAAACTTACGAGTATCATTATATCTTAAGGTAGTACCATCATCTAAATTAAAAATAACGTGTTCATGTTTCAAAATAGGTTCTGATTCTTTAATAAAATATTTACCTTCCATTCTTAAATGACTAAGCATACAATAATCATCTAATTCAAATATTAACCATTTACCTTTTCGATTAATATCATTAATCTTTTGGTTTTTAATTTTTTCTTTAAAGTCAGATACATTTGGATATTCAATAATTTTATCATATAAAACATCCACGCTATTAATAATTCTATCCTGTATTTGACTTTTTAATGCTTTTCTAACTGTTTCTACTTCTGGTAATTCTGGCATACTATCACTTCCAATTTTATTGTATCAAATTAATAATCTAATGTCTATTAAATTATAATAAAACCACCTGTTCGGTGGCTTAATTATAATTGTTCATCATTAGTAATAATACTCATCATTATTTTTAAATTTCCATTTTTAATACGTAATTCATCAATAAAATCTTTTTCATTAATACCTTTTTTTAGTGTAATATAATAATCGACTTCATATATACTACCCATATTTACTGTTTTAGACCTAATTAATTGATGTTTTTTTGTATATCTATCAAATACTTCATCAAATATTTCAATATAATTTAAATTCTCAGGTATTAATATCTTTAACTTACGTTCTAATTTATTAACCTCACCAAATGGAGTTTTTGAAGTTATGATAATTACTAAGCATACTATTATTGTAAATATAGATGCCAGAATAAGATAACCTGTTCCAATAGCAAGTCCAACTACCATAGCAAAGAAAACACTAATTATTTCACGAGAATTACCAGGTATACTACGAAATCTAACTAAACTAAACGCACCCAAAATAGCTACACTAGTACCTAAATTACCATTAACTAGCATAATAACTATCTGAACTAATACCGGAAGAAGAGTTAAAGTAATAATAAAATTCTTCGTATAATTAGTTGTTTTAATATGCACTAAGGCAATAATAAGTCCTAAAACGATTGATACTCCAATACTAATTAATGTAGTTAACGAATCAAAAGAACCATTAGTTGTAATGTTATTTAATAAATCCATATTATCCCCCCATGAAATTTTTTTCATATATTTTACCATATTTTGAGAAAGATGTGGGATAAATTTTCAAATTTGATAAAATTTTGCAAAACCAAAGCGGCATAGCCTCTAAACACTTAACCTCCATAACATATTGATTTTTTCCTAATAGTCTTCTTCCACTATCACCTTTATCAAGTTCAATTTTACTTTTTCGACTACGAATATTGTAATCAAAAGTAACACGAAAATTCTCATCATCAATAGCTCGATAAGCAAATCGATCATATGCTAAATATATAGCTGGTTTTAACTGATAATTTTTGAAACAATAATCTATCTCTTTCATAATTTGTGTATCTTTATATTTACCAGTTTTTAAATAAGAATATGCATCTTTCAGCTTAAGAGTTTCTCTTCTTTTATATACCGTCCCATTATATTTTTTCTTTATTTCAAAAAACACTTTACTATCTAAAGTAGGTACGCCATAACTACGAAGTCTAACCTTTTCCTTATATGAAGGTTTTTCTATTGAATTAATAATTAAATCATCATTATTATTATCAAAATAAACATTACATATTGTAGAACAATAATACTTATCTTTCTTTAAATACTTATTAGTTAATTTTAATATCTTTTGATACTCTTCTTCACTAATTAGATATTTTTTTTCTACCCTCCGAAATATTTTTTGAGTCATCACTGACCTCCTCATACTTATCCATCTCAAAATAAAATGTTGTTTTTTTCTTATTTGATATAACACCATATTTAAAATGATGTAGTTCTAATAAATTTTTAACAATCGATAAACCCAAACCAGTCCCTAAAGTAACACGATGATAAGATTTATCAACTTTATAGTATTTATCCCAAATATGATTCAAATCATCTTTTGATATTTCATCACCATTATTAGAAATTTCAATTAAAACTTTTTGTCCTTTATTTTTTAATCTAATATTAATTAATTTATCAGAACTATAATTAACTGCATTACTAATTAAATTATACAATACCTGTTCTATTTTTTTTATATCTGCATATACTATACAATTTTTAATAGATTTATAATTAAAATTAAAGTTATTTTTTTCTACTAATACTTGAAAACGTTCTAAAACTGTTCTTATTAATTCATCAATATCAAATACTTCCCTTTTTATATCAATAGTATTGGATTGTGCTTTGGATAAAGAAAGAATATCTTCAACTAATAAATTTAAACGATTTACCTCATCAATAATAACTTGCAAATTAGCATTTCTTTTTTCTTTTTTATTATAATTTATATCCTTAACCATTTCGGCATTAGCTCGAATAAGTGTTAAAGGGGTCTTCAAATCATGCGAAACATTAGCCATTAATTCACGTCTTAACATTTCTGTTTTAGATAATTCATCATTTAAATTATTTAAAGTAGTTGCCAATTCATTTATTTCCACAATTGAGTCATTTGTATCAAAACGAATATTATAGTTACCTTTAACCATTTCTTTACTAGTCTTATTTAATTTGACAATTGGCCTTGAAATCCTTCGCGAAACAAAGTAAGCTAGTAAAAAAGACACTAACATAACAACAACTGAAATATAAATAAATAAATTACGCCATACATTAAATGTCTCAGCTATTGGAACCAAAGATGTACTTATAAAAGCATAAGTATCATTTTCAAGTTTCACACCATATACCAATACTTTTGTCTTATAGCGAGAATTAAATAGTTGATAACTGACAATATCTTTATCACTTTTTACAAAATGATTATGATATTTAGCCATATCAACAACTTCATTATCATTAATAACACACCCACGACTAACACTGTCTGAAGAATAATAAATAGCATTATCAGTAAATATCTCAATACAAACATCTTTTCGATAAGAAAGCATATCTAAAACCATCTGATAATGGTCACTATTATAACTTTTTTTAATTGTTTTTGCAATACTTGATACATTTTTATTTTTTGTTTTTTCATAATACATATTAAAAAATAGCATCTGAAAAATCCATAAAAGAATTAATATAATCATAGAAAAGACAGAAAAATATAGCCAAAAATGTGTCTTTAAACTATTCCTCTTCATATTTATAACCTACAGATCTAACCGTTTTAATTAAATTACGATATTTACCTAAATTATTTCTAAGCATTTTAATATGAGTATCAATAGTTCGATCATCACCAAAAAAATCATACCCCCATATTTTACTTAATAAAGTCTCTCTTGATAAAGCAATAGATTTATTCTGAACAAAATAAACTAACAATTCATACTCTTTAGGAGTTAATTTAACTTCCCTATCATCAATTGAAACAACATGACCTAAAAAATCAATTGATAATGTCTTATAATTATAAATATCTTGTTCAATATTTCCTCTTTTAGTTACGGCTTTAATACGCGCAATTAACTCTTTTGGACTAAATGGTTTTGATACATAATCATCCACACCTAAATCAAAACCTAATAATTTATCATATTCATCATTTCTAGCCGATAACATAATTACTGGTACATTGCTATATTTTCTTATTTCTTTTAGAGCTGTATAGCCATCCATTTTAGGCATCATAATATCTAAAATAATTATATCGATATCATTTGCTTTAACTAATTCAACAGCTTCTTTTCCATTTGAAGCCTCCAAACAATCATATTTTTCAAACAAACAATATTCCTTAATAACTTGTCTAATTCCTTCTTCATCATCAACAATTAATACTCTCACAAATTTCACCTCAATAACTATTATACATGAAAATGTGTAATTGGAGTGAAAAAATTAAATTTTTTTTGTTTAAAAATAATTGATTTAGTTTTTAGAAAGTGTTATTATATATTTAGGGGGAATTATGAAAAAGTATTTATTAGTAAAAAATTCTAAAAGACATAGTGTTGATGAAATAACAATTGAAAAAGAATCTCAACCAATTCAAACTAAAGTTGGAGTTATTAATTTAAATGGTAGACAACTAGGAAATAAAAAGAATAAACCAAAATTTAAAAATAATCCCAATAAAGTATTTATGAAACGAAAAAAATAACCGCGAGGTTATCTTTTTTAATTATATAATTTAGGAAACAATCTATATGCATTGCCATTTAATTTATTCATCATATAAACTTTATCTTTCTTTTTTATTTCACATATTTTATTAAAAGTATTATATCCAGTCTCTTTTGGATTATGAGTTAAAAAAGGATAATCAGTCTCAATCAATAATCTATCTATCGGAACTTCACTAACTATTTGTAATGACTTTTTCGCATATTTACCAGTTATTTTAGAACCAACAGATATATATCCACCTAAATCAATAATACTATCTAATACATCTAAATCAGGTTGAAAACAATGAAAGATAAAACCATATTTGAGTGGATATCTTTTTATTATTTCTAAGCATATCTTATGTGCACTATCACAAGAATTATTAATAGTATTTGAATGAATAATTAATGGTAATTTAAATTTATTAGCAAGTTTAATACTATCTAAAAATTTATCTATTTGTTCATTCACATTACCACTTGTATCAATACCTGTCTCACCAATCGCTACCACTTTATCATGATTATACTTATAATATAGTAATTCTAAATCTTTAATACAACCACTATATAAGGGATGTATACCAAGAGTGGCATACATATCACTATATTTTAAACTTAGTTTCAAAGCTTCTAAACTAGTTTTAACATCCAATCCAACATTTATTACTTTAGATACATTATCATTTATTCTTAGTTTAAAAAATTCCTTATTTACATCCATCACACAACTATTATAATGTGCATGGGTATCTATTACCGATATAGCCATAACATGACCTAAATCAATTATATTTTTTCTTTACTTTTTTGTCAATATAAATTATAATGTAATTGGGAGGGTTTATATGGTTCAAACATATTATAATTATATAAGTGTATTAGCGTTTTTAAATATATATCGATATGAAAATAAAAAGGAAATAAATATTAATACCTTAAATAAATATAATAACGCATTAATAGATGAATATAATAACTCTATTGAAGATTTAGAAGATGAATTAGATATATATTTTGAAACTGATGAAAACTATTTAAATGATTTTTTAGAAGAATACAATGATTATTTTTATTTAAACGATCAAACAATTTATCTTAAAAATAATATTTCTTTCACACAACTTTTAATGGAATTAGAATATAAACTAAGAGCAGAAAATGAAATATCAGAAACACTTATTAGTATTTCTGATAATCAAGCCCTTAAAAGCATTTTAAAAATTCATACAATGGACTATCTATTACTTGATTATAGTCAAATAGAAAAGCAATTAGAACAAACTTATACTAGATTATATACTAATCAAGATAATTCAAAATTAAGAACAGCTATAAAAAAATTAATGGATATAAAAGCTAGTTTTTTTATCAAATTAGGTCTAATACCTAATTATTCTTTAGAAGCATTTAGAGCTAGTTCTGGTCAAATAAACTATTCTGATGAATATCAATCAGAATACACTCAATATCCACTTGATAAAAAGATGTGGAATGAAATGGCCCCAACTAATGAAGAAGAAGACTATGAAATTGATAACTATACTTATAATTTATATCAATATGCCATATTTGGCAAGAAAAACAACTTAATGTATCCTTTAAAAATATACGAAGATATCGAAAACTTTCAACTAAAACGTAATATGGAAGCTGAAATGAAAGAACAATTTAATCAAGGATTAATAGAACTTGAAGTAGAAGATGAAATAATAGATATCGATACTAAAGAATGGACTATAGAAAGTTATGACTGTGAAACTGAAAATGAAATATTCTATTTAAATTACTTAAATAATTTAAATTATTTTTTAAATACTTATGGATATAACAAAGATTTAATAAAAAGTAAATCCAGATTAATGTATGCATTAGATTGTCCTGAATTAAGACTTTATGATGATAAAAAGTATAATGAAGCAATGAATAACATATCAGATGTAAATCCAAAACATATTGATTGGAATTATATGCAAAATGAAATATATTTTATGATTAATGAACTATTCTTAAAACAAAGTGATGAATTTACCATTAGAAAATTATTATTTGTTAAAACTTTCCATGATTTAACACATTATGATTCATTAATAGATGAAATAGATAAATACAAAAATGATCATAGATATGAATTATTTAGTTCAATAATATTAAACAATAATCAATTAGATAATAAAACAATTGAACAAGGAAAACGTTATTTTAAAAGTTTAAATGATAAAAACCGAACTTAAAGTTCGATTTTTTTATATCCATAATTATTACATGTAAATAAATACTTGTATTTTTTATATTATTACTTTATTTTAAAACTTTTAAAGCATATTTTATACTATAAACGAGATTATTATATGAATCAACTTGTTCATCAATGGGACAATAATCATTATGCCAAAGATTTTTATATTCAGTTATTATCTCTTTTTTTTCAATTATTTCGTTACTTCTATGTTCAAAATGATGATTATATTTTTTAGCCCATATTTCAACTCTACTAATTAAAAATCTAAAATAACAATAAGATTTATTAACATTATCAATTATTGTGTTATTAACTATTGAATATTTATAATTAAATAATTCATCTAAATTTAATGTTGTTGGAACATTTTCTAGATTATTATCAATATAGTACCACCTCAAATATGTGACAAATGAATGAACCATCATACAAACTTTTCTCTTTCCAATCATATTATAATTAGCAAGATTAATTGTATCTGATATCTTTAATTCATTATAGTATTTGTCAATATTTTCAATTAAACAATATATTTCTTTTTTTATATTGATCAATGATTTAGCTCTTTGTTCTTTATTATATGTAGCATCTAAAGTATTAATTATTTTATCTATAGAAAAAGAATTATTAGTAATATAGATAGGTTTATGTGTATATATCCACTCTTTAGGATGGAGTTTTTCTAGTTGTTTATTATAAATTTTTTTTAAAGAGTCAAGATCCTTAATTGAAGAAATTTCACACACTTCTCTTTCTGCTATCATTTGATTTTTTGGATAAGAAATATTAAAATGTTCATTGGTAGATAACCAAATAATTTTGGTTTTTAATTCTACATCACTTATAATCAAATTATTCATTTTTCTATATTCAGTTATAAAATTTTTAGTAAATGAATGAACATGTACAACATTTACTTTAAGCATAGTCGCTATAGCGTATCTAATTAAATATATAGTTGATTGATATTTTGAAACATCTTTTTTATCAAAATAAAATGTTAAATCTACATCACTTCCAGCTGTAATATTTCCTCGTGCATAACTTCCATTTAAATATATAGCACATGCCTCAGTCTTTAAATTTGGAAAATATGAAATTATCTCTTTAAACATCTTATTAATAATTATCATTTTATGTTTTTCATAATTTTTAATTAAATCATAGTTATATTTTGAATAAAAAACATCATCTAGTGAATAAAAATCATCAGACATTTTTCTCATTTTTTCAATTAATTTTTGATATGTTTCATAGCTAGGATTTTCTTTATCATAATAAAATTGCAATTTCATAATCTTTTCTCCTACTTAACTTATATACAAATATATATTATTAATGATTACCATCAAATTTAATGTAATTACCGTAGCATCTTATTTCTTTTGTAAGCCTATTATATATTATAGAACCTGTATCAAATAGACAGTAAATATCTCTTTTAAGTTTACTACTTTTTTCTTTTAATGATGGTAAATATCTTCCTTTATTAATTGAATGAACATCAAAATAGAAATTATTATCAATAATACCAAATCCATTATACCATTCAAATTTTTTATAATAATTATTCTTTTTAGTAATAAAATATTTTTTTAATTGCAATTCAGCACCAGCAGAAGAACCAATAATAATCCTTTTATAATTTTGCAAACACTCTAGTATTCCAGATGTAACTACTTTATTATATAACATTTCTGGATTACCACCTGTTAAAACTATTACATCAGATTTATTTATTATATCAACCATATATTCCTTATTATCATTATAACAATCTAAAACAATTATATTTTTCTCATCAACACCCAACTTATATAAATGTTCCAAATAATTTTTTTTCTTTACTTCATTAAAAAACTCATTAATTTGCTTTGTTTTTAATTCTTTAGCAAAACTCCAAGGAATTACTACAATTTTTGAATGTTTATTTATTATCTTTTTTAATTCTTCTTTTATTAAATCAAAACCATCATTGAATTTTGACATTAAAATACTATACATTTCTTCTTCTCCTTTTTAATTCTATATTTGCATTTTGAAAATTATATTTTTTGATTAAAACACTTTTCCAAAATACCTGTCATATACAATTGATATAGCTGATGATTCACCTAGTACAGGTGTTTTCATTTTTCCAACAGACATTTTATCATATGGAGATATAGGTAATGTGATTATCAATCTATTATTCATAAATATCCCTTTCCTAGTCAAAACATATAATTGTTATATAAATATATTTTATTAAAATATTATTAATAAAATACTACTTTTTTAAACAAAAATCAAGATTTTAAACTATATTTTATTACTTCAATAGTTAATTATTATTCTTTATCTCTTTTTTATCTTTTAACTAACATTTATTTTTACTAATAATATTTATATAAACATAATTAAGATATAAAAAAAGCATTGAAAATCAACGCTTTTAAAGTCATTTGGAGGGCCCGACCGGATTTGAACCAGCGATCAGGGAGTTGCAGTCCCGTGCCTTACCACTTGGCTACGGACCCATCACAAAATAATTATAGCAAATTTATTTATTTGTTTCAAGTATTTATATTAAAATATATGAAAAATAAATTGTAATATGCTATTTTTTATTTACAAGTGATGCTTTATCAATTATTCTGTAACCATATGAATCATTAATCTGATCAACTATTTTATCTAATTTATGATTGCTTTCTTTAAAATCATCATCAAATAAAGAAATTTGATGATTAATATTACTACTTAACTTATTAAGACTAACTCCTACTAGTCTAATTGAATCATCATGATATAATTCTTTTACTAATTTTTTAGCTACTTCATATATAATATTAAAATCATCTGTAGCATTCAATAATTTTCGTTGATGGGATCTTGATTTAAAAAATTTATCTTTCAAAGTAACACCAATAACAGAGGTGTATCTATTACTTTTTCTTAAAGTAAAACATACATTATCAACTAACTTAAATAATACTTTATAAATTTCATCTAAACTGTTTAAATTATATGATAGAGTTGTTGAATTACTTATACCTTGTCTTTCTTCTTTTTTTACTCTTATAATACTATCAGATTTCCCTTGAGCAGAACTAACTAATCTATCAGACATGTTCTTAAAAAATGGATATAAATCTTGTGGATCGGTATTGGCTAAATCACCAATTGTTTTAATATTTAGATTAATAAGTTTTTCCTTAGTTTTTTTACCTACTCCAAACAATTTACCAATTGGTAAAGGGTACATTTTTTCTTTAACCTCATTATCAAATAAAGTATGCACACGATCTGGTTTTAAAAAATCAGAAGCCATTTTCGCACATAATTTGTTATTAGCAACTCCTATATTAACTGTAAAACCTAATTTATCTTTTATTTCTTTTTTTAATTTATAAGCAAATTTAATTTCATCACCATACATATTCTTTATTTTAGAATAATCTATAAAACATTCATCAATTGATAATACTTCTATATCTGGTGTGTACTCACTAATAATATCAAATAATTTATGAGACATATATTTATATAATTTATAATATGGTGGGAATATTTTTAAATTATAACATTTTCTTTTGGCATCCCTAATTGTTTCTGCAGTCTTTACTCCTCGTGATTTAGCTACCATGGACTTAGCTAAAACAATACCATGTCTCCTAGATTCATCTCCTCCAATAATAGCTTCAATATTACGAATATCAGTTTTATAACCTTTATGAAGCAAATAAACTGCTGTCCAAGACAAAAAGGCATTATTAACATCTATATGCATAATTATAGTCTCCATTAAACCACCAAATATATTATACCATATACATTTGTTCATATCAACAACAAAAATAAAAACTGCTTAAGCAGCTTTTTGTTTAACGTTTTCAGTACTATATTCACGAGAAGACGCTATAAAAGCATCAAATTTAATTGTATTTTCTCTTGAAAAATGAGTTGCATAACTATCTAATTTATCTTCATTCCCTTTAATTGAATTGGCAAGTCCAAATACATAATTCACATTAAATTCATCAAATTCTTTTTTTACTGCTACAGAATCTTTACCAACAGTTCTTTTTAAATTACTACAATGGTTAAATTTATCCAATAATGTTTTAGGTGTTATTCTTACTCTCATTTAATCCTCCATATTTACACATAAACCGGCAATAGCAAGTAAAACCTTACTACCATCATTATTAAAATAAGCATCAAATAAAGTTTGTTCATCGATTAATATTCCTAGTTGATTAGTAAAACTTTTTTCTTCTTCTAAATCACTAACTTCACCTGCGCCAATTAAATAATCAGCCATAATCTCAGTATAAGCTTTATTTAAATTAGATAAACTTTCTTCTGTATCAAAACCTGTAAATTTACGATTATTATGTTCAGATGTTGTAATCATACCTAATACTGCTTGCATAAACAAATTATCAATATCATAATCATCCTTTAAATTCTTAGAACTAAATAATATTTCATTTGTATTTACATCATATACAACTGTTCCCCTAGATTCATACTTAGATATTCTTCCAACTTTTACTGTTGAAACTAATTTATTGAAAGTATCTAACTTAATATTGGGAAATTTGTTATTAAATACTACTATTAATCTAAATAATTCTACCTTTATATTCTTTTCTAAATAAGGATTATTATTTATACTATCTTTAATTTTTTCTAGCATATTTTTTACCTCACTACACTAATCATATCACAAATATTCAAAAATGAAAACATTTTTTTTAAAATTTATGAATTAATTTATCGATTATAACCTTTCAATCCATCCATGCCCACAATATCAACATAAGCTGAAATAATCTCATTATAATCTAATTCTTCTATATTCGCACCTTTTCCTATTAAAGAAAGAGCAGCTAAACGATGAAGATCCTGTTTATTAACATATTTGCCTAATAATTCACGATAGTTAGTGGGATTTCCACTTTCATACCTCGAAAAACCATTAGTAATTCCTTCATTAGCATATTTATACATTGCTTTATTTGTCCAATCAGCATCATGATTTTGACAGGTTACAGATACTGCTTTATCTAAAATACTAATTTGATAGTTCATTATTACATTTGATACATAGATATTTATTGCATCATCGTTAGTATATTGTTCAATTGGATAATTATTATTTCGAAAGCTTTGATATATTAAATTCAATGCATCAGCCCCACTTAAACCGTTAATTAGTTGTTCACGATAATTAATAGAATCCTTGCTATTCAAATCATATCTTGTAAAATAATTATAATTATTATTATCAATAAGTTCTTTTAAAGCCCTTTCTACTTGCTTATAACCGCATTTTTTATATGTACAAACTATTGCATCATTTAATATTTTCATTTGATAATCATTTTTTAAATTATCCAAATGATTAACCAATATATTTTGAGTATTTTCTTTGGGTAAATTATAAGAATAGGTTAAAAAATCATTATAATCCACTCGTTTAGAATTTATTTTTTGCTCGACAAAATCTGATACTTTTTTGGCAACAAATGTATTATAAGATTCTCCATTATCAGGAATATGTGAAACTTTATTCTCACTTGGTAAAAATGGATTCAAACAATTTAATCCTGCTTGAATATAACTATTATTTTTGATAAAATTTAGTATTTTATTTAATCCATCTTTATCCTCTCTTCTTATTCTAATAACAATCTCATCTGTACGTTGCTTACTAGATATTTTTGAGGCGTGCGAAATATCATTTTCACTTATGAAACTCATCAATTCATTAATTCCACGATAAATATGATCTGAATCAATAGATAAATAGATTTTTTCAAATTCATCAGATGCAACTAAACCACCATTTCTAAATTGCATCCAATAAGACATTTGAGGTGAACTTTCATCACAATATGCCCAAATATTTGGAGTATTATAAAAATTTTGAATCCAAAAAGCAAAATGCCCTTGTTCTTTTATATTTTTCGAAACTAGCTGACCATCTTTATCAAGTGTAAAATCTGACTCAACATTAAGACCATATTTAGTTAATTCCGAATAAACTATTCTTTCTTTCTGCTCAGGATGTTCTTGTAAATAATAATAATTTTCTTGAAATATTTTTAAAATATGATTTAAAAATGATGTAATACGATCTGTTTGTGATAGAGATCTTCCTTGATTCAAATAATCTTTATATAAATTATTCATTATTATCTCCTCCAAAAAGATCGATAGATGTTTGTTCTAAAAAATCATCTTTTGATAGATTTTTTAACTCTAATGTATTTTCTAAATTATCATTTGATTCAAATTGTTCTATATCCGGTTCTTCATCAAAAACAATTAATCCATCACCATATTTTAATTCAACCTTTTCTTTATACATATTATTCTCCTAATCTTCTAACATATTAATAAATTTATCATATAATTCATCACATATAACTTTATCCATTGACTTTATATGTTTATATGGATAATCAATACCTAACTCTTTATATTTACCAATTGCCATATTATGATATGGTAAAAACTCTATTTTTTCAACATTATCAATTTGCTTAATAAACTCTTTTAATGATTTTAAATAGTCGTTATTATCATTACGTCCTGGAACTATTACTTGTCTTATCCATATTTTCTTTTTTAATTGATTACACATTTCGATAAATTTTAAACTCTCATTCATCGGATAACTAGTTAATTCTCGGTAATCAGCTGCATTAGTATCTTTTATATCTAAAATAACTAAGTCAACTAAAGATAACAGATCTTCATAATTACCATTACCTACACCAGCTGTATCAAGTGCGATATTTATATTATGTTTTTTTAAGCATTTACAAACTTCAATTAAAAATTCACTTTGTAATAAAGGTTCCCCTCCAGAAAATGTAACTCCACCTTTTTTCCCAAAATACTCTTTATTGTGAAGTATTTTTTGAACTAATTCTGATACTGTATAATTTAAATCTTTTAAATACCACATCTCAGGATTATGACAATATTTACATCTTAATTTACATCCATTTAGAAAAACTACCGTTCTAATACCTGGGCCATCAACAAAACCAGATGTTTCTATTTTACTTATGGACCCTTTCACTATATTGCCTCATGGAAAGTACGAGATATTACTTCCTCTTGTTGTTTTTTTGTCAAACGATTAAATCTTACGGCATAACCTGATACACGAATAGTAAGTAAAGGATATTTTTCCGGATGTTTCATGGCGTCAATTAGCGTTTCACGATTTAAAACATTAACATTTAAATGATGTGCACCCTTCTTAAAGTAACCATCCATCAAAGATACTAAATTATCTATTTGATCTTCACTATTTTTTCCTAAAGTAGCAGGAACAATTGAAAAAGTATTACTTATTCCATCTTTACAACAAGCTTCATATGGTAATTTAGCAACAGAATTCAAAGATGCAATAGCACCACTACTATCTCTTCCATGCATTGGATTAGCACCAGGTGCGAATGGCACTCCCTTACCTCTTCCATCTGGAGTTGCACCTGTTTTAGATCCATATACAACATTAGATGTTATAGTTAATACTGACATTGTAGGTTCAGCATCACGATATGTATGATGTTTCTTTAACTCTGAAGATATTTTCTTAACAATATCAATAGCTATTTTATCCACGCGATCATCATCGTTTCCATATTTAGGATAATCTCCTTCAATTTCAAAATCAACAGCAATCCCTTCTTCATTACGTATTGGTTTTACTTTTGCATATTTAATCGCAGATAATGAATCTGCAGCAACCGAAAGTCCAGCTACACCATATGCCATATAACGATGAACATCAGTATCGTGTAAAGCCATTTGACCAGCCTCATATGCATATTTATCATGCATATAATGAATAATATTCATAGCATCAGAATATATTTTTGCTACATCTTCAAGTACCTTATAATAAGATTTCTTAACTTTATCATAATCAAGTATTTCATCATCTATTTTATCAATATTCTTTAAAACTAATTTGTTTTTTATTTCATCAACTCCACCATTAATTGCATATAATAATGACTTAGCTAAATTACATCTAGCTCCAAAAAACTGCATATCCTTACCAACACGCATAGCAGATACACAACACGCTATAGCATAATCATCACCTAATATTGGACGCATTAAATCATCACTTTCATATTGAATAGCATCAGTTTTAATACTCATCTTCGCACAATAACTCTTCCAAGCATTAGGTAGTTCATTACTCCATAATACTGTCATATTAGGTTCTGGAGCAGGATCTAAATTAGTTAAGGTATTTAAAATACGGTATGAAGTTTTAGTAACCATACTCTTGCCCTTTTTATTAATACCACCAATGGAACAAGTAACCCAAGTTGGATCACCTGAGAATAATTCATCATATTCTGGAGTTCTAAGATGTCTAACTAATCTTAACTTAATAACAAACTGATCAATTAACTCTTGTGCTTCAACCTCTGTTATGATGCCATTCTTGATATCTCTTTCAATATAAATATCAAAGAAAGCATCAACTCTTCCTAAAGACATAGCCGCACCATTATTCTCCTTAACAGCAGCTAAATATCCAAAATAAGTCCACTGAATAGCTTCTTTAGCGCAACTAGCTGGTTTAGATATATCATATCCATAACTTAAAGCCATTTTCTTTATATCATCTAAAGCACGATATTGCATAGACAACTCTTCACGAATACGAATTAAATCATCAGACATATTACCACTTATCTGATAATCATTTTCCCATTCTTGTTTCTTTGCTTCCATCAAATAATCAATACCATAAAGCGCAATACGGCGATAATCACCAATTATTCTACCACGTCCATAAGCATCAGGTAATCCAGTCAACAAACCAACGTGTCGTGCCATACGAATATCATTAGTATATGCATCAAAAACACCTTGATT